>JBCBUN010000305.1:0-3237 GCA_039818145.1 Pseudomonadota bacterium | reverse complement strand
TGCCGATCCGGTTATCACGGCACCGCCGCTTCCCGATGATGCGCTCGAGCGCCTTCGCCATGGCTTTGATCGGATTGCTGCCTGGGAACAGTCAAGCCATGCGCAGGAGCTGGGGTGCCGGCCTGCCGAGCCCCATGATCTCACAGCACCCGATGCGGTCAGCAAGGCTTTGGAGCGTCTCACCCTGAGCTACTACCACATGACCAGCACCTGCCCCATGGGACCGGTGCTTGATGCGGACTGTCGCGTTCACGGGATCCAGGGTTTGCGCGTGGCTGATGCCTCTGTCATGCCCACCATCCCGACGGGCAACACCTATCTGGGCTGCGTCATGGTCGCCGAACGCGTGGCCCGCAAGATGCTGGCCGAACAGGCCGCACAGCGCCCCTAGATCACATCAAACGCCAAACCAAGGAACGCCGCCATGCCAGCGAACATTGACGTCTTCTGGTCGTTCAGAAGCCCTTACTCCTATCTGATCACACCGGACTTGCTGCGCCTGCGTGCTGACTTTGACGTCACCGTGGCCCTGCGTCCGGTGATGCCAATCGCCATACGTGACAAGGCATCCGTGTTTGATGCCAGCGACAAGAAGCGCCCGCGCTACATCTTCATGGATTCCCTGCGACGCGCAGAGCTTCTGGGCCTCCCGATGAGCTGGCCCAAGCCGGACCCGATTGTTCAGGACAGGGAGACCTTCGAAGTGTCGGAGGATCAGCCACTCATCTGGCGGCTCACCGGCCTGGGCATTGAGGCGGAGCGCCGCGGCAAGGGCATTGATTTTGCCCACGCCACCGCAGCAGTGATCTGGAGCGGTACCCTCAATTGGGACAAGGGGGATCATCTTGCAAAAGCAGCATCAAAAGTTGGTCTTGATCTCGCAGACATGGAAGCCGCCATCCAGCCGGAAGACATAAGGGCCCAGGTCGAAGACCACCACGCTCAGCTAGAAGTCGCCGGGCATTGGGGCGTTCCCACCATGGTGTTCGAAGGAGAGCCGTTCTTCGGTCAGGACCGCGTGGACACCCTGCGCTGGCGGCTGGAGCAAAAGGGCGTGCCCGCCCGAACCAAGTAGCGCGTAACTCAAAACACTCTTTGTACAGATGGACGAAAGAAGAGGATCAGGAAATGGACCTGCAAATCAAAGGTAAGAAGGCAATCATGGCTGGCGGCAGTGCCGGCATGGGACGGGCGACGGCGGAGCGGCTGGCAGAAGCTGGTGTGGATCTGGTCATCACTGCGCGTCGCGAAGAGCGGCTGGTGACAGCAGCAAAGGAAATCTCTGAAAAATACGGCACCAGCGTCACGCCGGTGGTGGCGGACTCATCAAAAGAAGAAGGCCGTCAGGCGCTCTTTGCTGCCTGCCCTGACCCGGACATTCTGGCGATTACCATTAAACCGCCGGCACCCAACGGCGACTTTTTAAAGGTGACGCCGGAGATGTGGCGGGAGTCGGTCGAGACGGCGCTGATCGGACCTATCGAGATCATGCGCCACTACATTCCGGCCATGAAAGACAAGGGCTGGGGCCGCATCGTCAACATCGCCACGTTCTCGGCCAAGAACCCGATGATCTGGCGTCTGATGTCAGGCCCGGCCCGCTCGGCGCTCATCAACTACACAGCCAGCGTGTCCCGCGAAATCGCCAAGCACGGCATCACGCTCAACAACCTCCTGCCCGGCATGTTCCAGACCGAAGGAGCGAGCGAAATCATGAAGGACTATGCGGATGCATTCGGGCTGGAGCCGGACCCGGAGATCGTGCGCCCGCACTTCATGGCGAACAACCACATTCCTGCCGGTTTCATCGGCGAGGCTGATGATCTCGCGCCGTTGGCGGCTTTCCTCTGCAGCCCGCTCGCGCGCTTCATCGTCGGCCAGAACATTGTGATCGACGGTGGCCAGCACTACTCGCTCTTCTAGACGCCATGAAAAACTGGCCAGCCATGAAAGGCTGGCCAGTTCGTTTCTGGATTAGCTCCGAAGGCGGAAGGTACGTGCACGTCTGATGGTTGAAATGCTCGCATGTTGCGGCATAGTGATATCTTGAAGCATGGAAACCTTGGTCCGTTCGGAGGTTCTATGAAGCGGCATTCCATTTGTTCGGCTGTGCTACTGACCGTCCTTGCAACTGCTACCTCGGCGGTTGGCCAAAGCTGGGACGCGATTGAAACGCCCCTTCCTGAGGAGCGGCGCGAAAGCCAGGTTGAGGATCCGGTCGGCTTAAGCCCTGAAAACCCATTTGTACGCATGCAGTATGGCTGGCGTATCTGTAATGAGACGTCTGAGAAGCTTTGGTACGCCGTTTCGTATCGGGCGAAAATCTCAGGTGGTGGTCGCGTTTGGCATACCAGAGGCTGGTACGAGGTCCCGGTCGGTAGTTGCGACGTAGCCCTAGACCGTATTGAAGAATCCGAGGCTTATTTTTACGCTCAAAGCGCGTCGCAAATATGGGACGGAGACGTGAAGCTGTGTGGATCAGAAAACGAGACATTCTCATATCAGGGGCGCCCGACCGAATGCCCCGCCGGTTTGGAGCGTATTGGATTTATTGACCACGACCTTGGTGGCAAATCCTACTACGAGACGAGTGTATTTGAGTGAGCCGCCCCATGATGTTGAACACCTCACTGTCAAAGCTCATCGTCGCCCTTTTCGCGGGACTGGTACTCGGTGTCTCTGCGGGGCCTGCCCAGGCCACGCCGCTTGATCCCGATAGCGATATCAAGTCGGGCTGGCGCATCTGCAACCAGACGCCATACGGTGTCTGGCTTGCTCATTCCATCTTTGAGGCTGGCACCTGGACCACAAAAGGGTGGGAGTATGTATCCGGAAAGTCGTGCTTCGTCGTACAGGACAGGCTGACAAACCGCTATGCCTACTACTATGCCGATCGGGCACACACCAGCTATTCAGGCGAGTTGAACCTGTGCGTCGATATGATGATCGACTTCACCTACACAGATAAACTCGAATCTTGTCCAATTAGCTCAGTGAAGTTCATAGAAGTAGACTTCGACGGTAGGCAGTCGCACACGATCGACCTCAACTAGCTGTGCCGGTCTGGTGCTGACGAATCTCCTGCCAGCGTGCATCAATCAATGATGCGTAGAGAGCCGGAGCCAGCCCGTAAGCACCGGTGGCATACGAGTCGTTGATTTCGACAAGCTGCGTGTGACCGTGATCAACAACACCGACGTCCCACGCATAACTAACCGGTGCATCAGTATATCTGGT
>JBCBUN010000304.1:0-3245 GCA_039818145.1 Pseudomonadota bacterium | reverse complement strand
ACTGAAGCAGGTCACGGATACCGGCGCCATTGAGGCCATTGTTGACGAAGTGATCGCACAGAACCCGGACAAAGTGGCCGAAGTCAAAGAGAAGCCGAAGCTTGCGGGCTGGTTTGTCGGACAGGTCATGAAGGCGAGCCAGGGAAAGGCAAACCCAGCTGCCGTGAACAAAATTCTGGCGGAGAAGCTGGGCCTTTAAGGACTGACTCCTTCTCCTACACAAAAGACATGACCGCCGGGTACGACCTGCTACTCTTGTGACAAGAGAGCCGGTTGATCCGGCGGTTTTGTTTGGGAGTAGACAATGCGCAAGTTGGCACTGTTGGCAGTGGCAGCCCTGTTCATCAGCGGACCTGCCCTGGCGGGTATCGAAAAGATCAAGGGTCTGCATGATGACCATGAGCGCCCACGGCCATTGATCAAGGCACCGGTCACGACCGTTGATGCCCCAGGCGAAATATTTGCCGTTATTGGCGGCGACTATGGTTTTGTGCTGTTTGATGCTGGCGGTGCGGAGCTTGCCACGTTTGACGATAGTCAGGATGCGATTGGTTTTGCCATCAAACCGGGGCGCTACAAGGTCATCCCCAATATTGAGGGTGACGTGCATCATCATCAGTTTATTGAGGTGCTGATAAAGACTCATTGAGTCTTGGCGCACAGCAACCATATGAGCCTCGCTGTACTAAGCAGTGGGGCTTTTTGTTGGCCGACAGATATCGGGGAGGGACACGATGATCGATTTTTACACCTGGACGACGCCCAATGGCCGCAAGGTCTCCATCATGCTGGAAGAGACCGGGCTGGAGTACACAACGCACCCGGTAGATATCGGCAATGGGAAGCAGTTCGAGCCGGACTTTCTCAAGATCAGCCCGAACAATCGAATTCCAGCCATCGTCGATCAAAAAGGTGACGGCGGGCCGGTTTCAGTTTTTGAATCCGGCGCCATTCTCATCTACCTGGCGGAAAAGACCGGACAGTTTCTGCCGGCGTCCGGTCCAAAACGCGCAAAGGCTCTTGAATGGCTCATGTGGCAGATGGGCGGCATCGGGCCGATGATGGGGCAGGCAAGCCATTTCGTGAATTCTGCACCGGAACAAATTCCTTACGCCATTGATCGCTACATTAGCGAAAGCGCGCGGCTGATCGGGATCCTGGACAAGCAACTGGCGGATAATGAGTTTGTGGCAGGCGATTACTCCATTGCTGATATGGCCATTTATCCCTGGGTTTCTGTTGGCTTCGATATCATCAGCAAGGCCAAAGCCGACATCGTTGGTGAGGGGGCGAACTGCCGCCGCTGGCTGGCTGCAAATGCCGCGCGCCCGGCAGTTGAAAAGGGCATGAATGTGCCTCCTGCACAGTCCTGACCTGATTTTCCGCCCATTTTTACGCCTGTCGGACAGGCTGAAAAACCACTGAAAAGCGCGGAACTCTGCATTTGAGACTTCAGGGTGTGGCTTTCGAGTCGCCTCTGAGTCTCAAAAAGGGCCGACTCTTTCATCGCATTTGAATCGCTTAACTCATTGTTTAGACGGGCACGCCAGATTCCTTCTGCAAGCGTACGAAGGGTCGTGCGCGCGGTGCCGGGGGGCATCGCCGGTCTGGATCCAAGAAATGGATGTTGGGCTTTGCAAATTTAAGAGCGATGGCAGGAGGATTTCATGGCTCGCGTAGAACTTGACGATCTGAAGCGGTTTGAACTGGCAGCCGAGAAGGGCACCAGCGGGGCGCTTTACAATCTGGGGCTGATCTTCTCAGTGGGAAAAGGCGTGGAGCCTGATCTCGTAACAGCGCACAAATGGTTCAATCTGGCGGCTCTGCGTGGGTCAGCAGAGGCTAAGGACCAGCGCAAGGAATTGTCTGACATGATGTCTGCGGCCGAAATTGCCGAGGCCCAGCGTCAGGCCCGTGAATGGATGGCGTCGCACGCCTAAGGGCGCGATCCAAGCCATCTTTTACAGCATGGCAGCAGGCGGATTTGCGCCTGTTGACGGTTTGCCATCCCATAAGGCATGTCTTTTCGCTCCGCAGGCGCTGCGCATTTTGTGCTCGCCTGCGTTGTTGCGTTTAATGCCCACGAAGAGGATGCCATGCCGGATCAAGTCGAAAACCTTTTGAGCCTGCTTGATCTCGAGCCCATCGAGGTCAACCTGTTCCGCGGAGAGAGTCCGGCGGATTCCTGGCAGCGGGTCTTCGGCGGTCAGGTTATCGGCCAGGCCCTTATGGCTGCCCAGCGCACCGTGGAAGACGACCGGCACTGCCATTCGCTTCATGCCTATTTCATTCGTCCCGGTGATCCCAAGGTTCCCATTGTCTATGAGGTTGATCGGTCACGGGATGGTCGCAGCTTCACCACGCGGCGCGTGATTGCCATTCAGCACGGCAAGCAGATTTTCAACATGGCTGCCTCCTTCCATGCCTTTGAAGAGGGGTTTGATCACCAGTTTCCGATGCCAGATGTGCCGGGTCCGGAAGATTTGCCGTCTGAGTTGGACATGCGGGCTGCGGTTGTGGATCGCGTGCCAAAGTCGATGCGGGACCGTTTTCTTCGCCCTCGGCCGATCGAGCAGCGTTTCGTCGAGCCGCCCAGCTATTTTGATGCAGAGAAACGTGAGCCGGTCAGCCATGTCTGGTTCCGGGCTGTGTCGCCTGTCGGTGACGATGTAGCACAGCACCAGTGCGTGCTCGCCTACATGTCGGACATGACTCTTCTGGACACGTGCATCATGCCGCATGGGGTCAGCTGGATGGACGGCAAGGTGCAGTCTGCGTCGCTTGATCACGCGATGTGGTTTCACCGGTCCTTCAAGGCCGATGAATGGCTGCTTTATGCGCAGGATGCACCGTCTGCATCGTTCGCGCGCGGCTTTAACCGAGGCAACATCTTCACGCGGGATGGCGTGCTGGTCGCCTCGGTTACGCAGGAAGGTTTGATCCGTCCGACGGGCCGCTAGGTATGACGGCTAGCTGCGCTGTGTCTTGAGCAGGTCTCTGATTTCCTCAAGCAGGACCTCCTCGCGTGGCGGCACGGGATCTTCCTTCGGGGCTTCCTCTTCGGCTTTCTTCATCTTGTTGATGGAGCGGACGATGAGGAACACCACCCAGGCCACGATCAGGAATGAGATGACGGCGTTGATGAACAGGCCGTAGTTGAGTGTGGCGGCGCCGGCTTCGGTTGCCGTTGCCAACGACTCGTAGGATTTTCCATCAAGCGGCACGAACAGCGACGAGAAATCCAC
>JBCBUN010000303.1:0-3249 GCA_039818145.1 Pseudomonadota bacterium | reverse complement strand
CACACCGGCTTCAAGGCCTGCATGCTTGCGGCGGGTTTTGACCGGGAACACAAAGCTGGCCTGACCTTGGTCCAGAGTGCGCGTCGGACTACCCAAGTAGACACGGCCCTCACCGCCGTTGGGTTCTGCGATCAGGACGGGGTCCGTGAAGTCTGAGGGTGCTGCGACCACTATCTCCAGAAAAGTCGCATGGTCTTTCATCGTGGCAGACACGGACTCGAGTGCCGCGTCATGTTCAGCCGGGACGCGGCTGCGCCAGTCAGCAAGCAGGCCTGCAAACTGGCTGACGGCACCTGTCCCTGTCGCCACTGCCCCTACTGCCCCAGGAAGTGAAAGCGTTGCCTGTGCCTCTACCGGAATGCACAACTCCTCGCACGCGCCATACATGACGTCCGCCACCAGTTCGACGGACTCAGATGGATCCTCAGGGGTTACGGTCAGTGGAAAGACAACCTGTGTTTCGTACCCAAAGCTGATGTCGCCGGGGTAATCAAACCGGTCCGGCATGGGATAGGCCACGTCAACAGACGCCACATTGACCGAGCGATCAAAGCTGAACATGGGGGCAATACCGGTGTCGCCGGGGCTGCTCCAGTAGGTTTTCCACCTGGGGTCCAGGGTTATTTCAACGCCGGCTTCCAGGGCTTCTTCGCCTGGCAACATCATGGCGCTGGTGCGGGCGGCAATCAGCCTCATGCGGGATGTCAGTGCCTTGTCCCATGCACTAGCCCCGGGTTCCGCCCGGCTTGAAGCAAACCTCTCGCCGAACAGGCTGGATTGAGCAGATGCAGGCGTATCCGGCGCGGTAATGGCAAGGATGCCAAGGACCGTGGCGGCTGGGAGCGCAATACTGAAAACACCAATCTGCATAATGACGCCATATTAGCGCGGAAACCTGAACACCAACCCAATTGGTGGTGATGCTGCGGTCACCCTTGCGTGAACGCCAAGGCGCTCCAACATTTGTCATGCTGTGTTAACGCCAAAATGACAGAGGTTTTTGCAGCTTGAGCCCCAGCAGGTAGTGTAAAGGCATGAGTTTCAGCGACGATCCATTCGTTCCCCAGCCGGACGAGGCTGGCCTGACAGGCTCCCTGCAGGGCCGGTTTCTCATCGCCATGCCCTCCATGGAGGACAGCCGCTTTGCACGCACGGTGATTTACATGTGCTCGCACAGTGCTGAAGGCGCCATGGGACTGGTCATCAACAAACCGTCTGATCAGATCACATTTGTTGATTTGATGGAGCAGCTCTCCATAGAGACCGAAGCACGGACCATTCCATCGATCCCCATTCTGGCCGGCGGTCCCGTGGATGGCGGGCGCGGGTTTGTGCTGCACTCACCGGAATATGACGGTGCAAATTCCACCATTCAGGTCGGCAATGGCGTGCGACTGACGGCCACGACTGATGTGATCCGCGCCATTGCGGATGGCGACGGACCGCATGACAAGCTGGTGGCGCTTGGGTATGCCGGGTGGGAAGCCGGACAGCTTGAAGCCGAGATAAAGGCCAATGGCTGGCTGGTGAGCGATGCGGAGCCGGATATCATTTTTGCACCGGACATTGAGTCCAAATGGACTCAGGCACTGGCAACACTGGGCGTCGACCCGTCTTTGCTGTCCGGTGAAACAGGACACGCCTGACCCGGTTGGCTGAATAGCTGGCTAGTCCGTGTGCCGTGCAATGAAGTCGTGGGCGTCACCGGCTCCGCATCGCTCACCAGCCAGCCATTGGCCTTTATCTCGGCTTCAAGCTGTCCGGCTTCCCACCCGGCATACCCAAGCGCCACCAGCTTGTCATGCGGTCCGTCGCCATCCGCAATGGCGCGGATCACATCAGTCGTGGCCGTCAGTCGCACGCCATTGCCGACCTGAATGGTGGAATTTGCACCGTCATATTCCGGTGAGTGCAGCACAAACCCGCGCCCGCCATCCACGGGACCGCCGGCCAGAATGGGGATCGATGGAATGGTCCGTGCTTCGGTCTCTATGGAGAGCTGCTCCATCAAATCAACAAATGTGATCTGATCAGACGGTTTGTTGATGACCAGTCCCATGGCGCCTTCAGCACTGTGCGAGCACATGTAAATCACCGTGCGTGCAAAGCGGCTGTCCTCCATGGAGGGCATGGCGATGAGAAACCGGCCCTGCAGGGAGCCTGTCAGGCCAGCCTCGTCCGGCTGGGGAACGAATGGATCGTCGCTGAAACTCATGCCTTTACACTACCTGCTGGGGCTCAAGCTGCAAAAACCTCTGTCATTTTGGCGTTAACACAGCATGACAAATGTTGGAGCGCCTTGGCGTTCACGCAAGGGTGACCGCAGCATCACCACCAATTGGGTTGGTGTTCAGGTTTCCGCGCTAATATGGCGTCATTATGCAGATTGGTGTTTTCAGTATTGCGCTCCCAGCCGCCACGGTCCTTGGCATCCTTGCCATTACCGCGCCGGATACGCCTGCATCTGCTCAATCCAGCCTGTTCGGCGAGAGGTTTGCTTCAAGCCGGGCGGAACCCGGGGCTAGTGCATGGGACAAGGCACTGACATCCCGCATGAGGCTGATTGCCGCCCGCACCAGCGCCATGATGTTGCCAGGCGAAGAAGCCCTGGAAGCCGGCGTTGAAATAACCCTGGACCCCAGGTGGAAAACCTACTGGAGCAGCCCCGGCGACACCGGTATTGCCCCCATGTTCAGCTTTGATCGCTCGGTCAATGTGGCGTCTGTTGACGTGGCCTATCCCATGCCGGACCGGTTTGATTACCCCGGCGACATCAGCTTTGGGTACGAAACACAGGTTGTCTTTCCACTGACCGTAACCCCTGAGGATCCATCTGAGTCCGTCGAACTGGTGGCGGACGTCATGTATGGCGCGTGCGAGGAGTTGTGCATTCCGGTAGAGGCACAGGCAACGCTTTCACTTCCTGGGGCAGTAGGGGCAGTGGCGACAGGGACAGGTGCCGTCAGCCAGTTTGCAGGCCTGCTTGCTGACTGGCGCAGCCGCGTCCCGGCTGAACATGACGCGGCACTCGAGTCCGTGTCTGCCACGATGAAAGACCATGCGACTTTTCTGGAGATAGTGGTCGCAGCACCCTCAGACTTCACGGACCCCGTCCTGATCGCAGAACCCAACGGCGGTGAGGGCCGTGTCTACTTGGGTAGTCCGACGCGCACTCTGGACCAAGGTCAGGCCAGCTTTGTGTTCCCGGTCAAAACCCGCCGCAAGCATGCAGGCCTTGAAGCCGGTGTG
>JBCBUN010000302.1:0-3259 GCA_039818145.1 Pseudomonadota bacterium | reverse complement strand
GACGGGGTTTTCCACTTCGACGTCGTTTTGAACGCCCCGCTCCGGGGAGACCTGATCGTGAGATATCGCGGCCATCTCCTGCATCATCCACCCCATGTCCGGCTTGCTGTCCGCCTATGGCATGGGGTTGGCAGACATTCGCGCAACGCGTGCCGAAGCCCTGAACGAGCGGCTCGATGAAGACGGTCATTCAAAACTGTCCGCCCTTCTGGACCGCCTGGGCAACTCGGCCACCGCTGAAGTTTCCGCGCAGGGTGTCTCTACCGATCACATCTCACTGCAGCCAACCGTGCACGCACGATACGAGGGCACCGACACAGCACTCGAGATTCCCTTTGGCAGCATCAGCGCAATCAAGACGTCCTTCGAGGACGCCCACCGCGCACGCTTCGGGTTCTTTTCGCCTGACCACACCATCACCCTTGAGGCCGCAGCACAGGAAGCAATTGGGGCCGAGCCACGTCCGACAGAAGAACAGGCCACCAATGAGGTTTCTCAGACCGAAGTGCCCAGCACACAGACCGCGCGCGTGTACATGGAAAGTGCCTGGCACGATGCACCGATCGTCAACCGGACGGATGCAAAGCCGGGCACATTTGTGGCGGGACCCGCCATCCTGATTGAACCGCACCAGACAATCGTCATTGAGCCCGGCTGGCGCGCCGATGTGACCCCGCTCAATCATGTGATCCTGACCCGGACACACAAGAAGCAACGCGCCGAAGCGCTGGGAACATCCGCCGATCCAGTGATGCTGGAGGTGTTCAATAACCTCTACATGTCCGTCGCCGAGCAGATGGGCTTCACCCTCGAAAAGACGGCGCACTCAGTGAACATCAAGGAGCGACTGGACTTTTCCTGCGCGATTTTTGACCGCGACGGACAGCTGGTCGCAAATGCGCCGCATATTCCCGTGCACCTGGGCTCCATGGGCGCAACGGTTGAAAGCGTCATCGAGCAACACCCCCATATGCAGCCCGGCGATGTGTTTGTTCTCAACGCGCCTTACAATGGCGGCACCCACCTGCCGGACATAACGGTGGTGACGCCGGTCTTTGATGACACCGGGTCCAAGCGACTTTTCTTCACCGCCGCCCGCGGCCACCACGCCGACATTGGCGGTCTGACACCCGGCTCAATGCCGTCAAACTCCCGGACGGTGGAAGAAGAAGGCATTCTCATAGACGGCTTCAAACTGGTTGACGCTGGTGTTTTCAACGAAGACTCCATGCGTGCGCTTCTGACGTCGGGCCCCTACCCGGCCCGCAACCCGGATCAGAACATCGCCGACCTGCGCGCGCAGATTGCCGCCTGCGAAAAGGGCGCTCAGGAGCTGCGCAAGATGGTCGGGCAGTTCGGTCTTGAAGCGGTGCAGGCCTATATGGGTCATGTGCAGGACAATGCAGAAGAGGCCGTGCGCCGCGTCATCACAACACTGAAGCCCGGCACCTTTGAGCTGACGATGGACAATGGAGCCACCATCAAACTCGCAGTTGCGATTGATGCTGACGCACGCGCCGCCACGATTGATTTCACCGGCACCAGCGCGCAGGTCGCAAGCAACTTCAATGCGCCGGATGCAGTCGCACGGGCGGCGGTGCTCTACGTCTTCCGCTGCCTCGTTGATGACGCCATTCCGCTCAATGCAGGGTGCCTCAAGCCGATTACGCTCATCATTCCCGATGGGTGTTTCCTCAAGCCGCAGCATCCTGCAGCTGTGGTCGCGGGCAATGTGGAAACCAGCCAGGCCATCACAGATGCGCTGTTCGGCGCGCTGGGCGTCATGTCAGCGGCCCAGGGCACCATGAACAACCTGACATTCGGCAATGAGACCTATCAGTATTACGAGACGATCGCAGGCGGGTCCGGCGCCGGGGCAACCTTCGATGGGGCCAGCGCTGTCCAGTCCCACATGACCAACTCCCGACTTACGGACCCTGAAGTTCTTGAGGGTCGTTTCCCGGTTCTGCTCCGTCGCTTCGATATCCGCAGAGGATCAGGCGGCAGCGGCGCACACTCGGGCGGTGATGGCGTCATCCGCGAAATCACCTTCCGCGAAAAAATGTCGGTCTCCATCCTGTCCGGTAGACGCACCACGCACCCGTTTGGCTTGAGCGGAGGCAGCGACGCCCTCCCGGGAAGCAACGCCGTTGAACGCGCAGACGGGCATCGTGAGAGTCTCGCTGCCTGCGATGCTGCGGACATGAGCGCCAACGACACAATCATCATCGAAACACCGGGCGGCGGCGGGTTTGGCCACCCATCAGGAGACTAGAAAATGACCACCATCGTTATTACCGGCGCAAGCCGTGGCATTGGTCGCGAGTTAGCCAGCCAGTATGCGGCAGCAGGTGCAACGGTCATCGCCACTTGCCGCACACAGGACGCCGCCGACGCCCTCAAGGCTGCGCTGGGATCAGACACCGTTACAACCCCGATCCTTGACGTATCCGACGGCGCATCGGTGTCCGCCTTTGCAAGCACCCTGGGTGATACGCCAATTGATGTGCTGATCAATAATGCCGGTGTCCTGGGCGACCAGTTTTCGTTCGGCAACATGGACTATGACGCCTGGACCAATGCCTTTGCCATCAACACCCTTGGCCCCATGCGCGTGACAGAAGCGCTCGCCGACAATCTGGTGGAGGGTGCAAAAGTCGCAACCATCTCCAGCCAGATGGGCTCCCTCCTGCGGGACACCCAGGGCTCCTACCCCTATCGAAGCACCAAGGCCGCCGTGAACAAGGTCGTTCAGTTGATGGCACATGACCTGAGACCACGCAGCATCACCTGCATCACCATGCATCCCGGCTGGGTTCAGACCGATATGGGCGGCCCCAGTGCGTCCATTACCCCTGAGGAAAGTGCCAGCGGTATCCGTAAGGTCATAGACGGACTGACGCTCGAGCAGACCGGCAGCTTCATCCAGTGGAATGGCGAAACGCACCCCTGGTAAACCGGCCTTGATATTGGTCTTGGGCTTTTTGCGACGGAATTCCGTGCGCCCTGCGTTTGACCCCATGGCATCAATGTTACCCGGGGGAAAGCATGACTTTTCTGACTCTTTCGAAAATCTCTGCCGTTCTGCTGAGCACCGCACTTCTCGCAGCCTGCGGGGGTCCCGGTGGCAACCGCGATGACCGTCGCACCCAAAACACCGGCGACCCGGCGCTCCAGCATGGTGCCATTGTCGTAAAGCCAACGGGTTTACTGCTGGCGGATATGGATATCAATCATGATCAGGTGACGGATCGCGAAG
>JBCBUN010000301.1:0-3266 GCA_039818145.1 Pseudomonadota bacterium | reverse complement strand
GGGAGCAACGTCGCACCAGCCTTCTTAACGGCTTCCAGAAAGACCGTACCGGCACTGACGAGACATTCCTTATTGGCAAGAGCAACACATGCGCCGCGTTTCGCAGCAGTCAGCGTTGGCTGAAGTCCGGCGGCTCCGACAATCGCACCCATGACAAATTCGGAGTCGCGGTCGGCCGCTTCGTTCAAGGCGTCTGTTCCTGCAGCAGGCTCAACACCGGAGCCTGACAGCACATCCTTGAGGTCTTGATATTTGTCCGGGTTCGCTACGACAGCGAAACGCGCACCGAAATCACGCGCTTGTTTGGCCAGCAGATCCACATTTGAGTTTGCGGTCAGGGCATCAATCTGAAATCGCCCTGGATCACGCGCAACCAAATCGAGTGTCGATGTTCCCACCGAGCCGGTGGACCCAAGCACACAGATGCGTTTGGGCTCCTTACTGCTGTTGTCAGCGGGGTTGGTGTCCACGGCAATGCTCATACGACGAAAATCCCCAAACCAATGCCTTTTCCCTCTTCGGCAAGAATGCCGATCAGAGCAACGAAGGCGGTCGCTACTGCTGCAAAAATGAGCCCATCCACCCGATCCAACACGCCCCCATGACCGGGAATAAGGGCACCTGAGTCTTTCACGTCGGCATACCGTTTCAAGGCGGATTCAGCGATATCACCAATCTGGGCGATGACAGCTGTGACACCACTTATCACTGCAAGCAAGATGGGCGCATCCAATCCAAGAATAATTGAGGTTGCTGCACCTGCGACAGAGGCCCCGGCAACTCCGCCCAAGAGGCCGGACCATGTCTTAGCGGGTGAGAATCGTGGCGCCAGTTTGGGGCCACCAATGGTGCGACCCGTCACAAACGCCATTATGTCAGTTGCCCACACGACGGCGAGCAGCCAGTAAAGCGTCCACATGCCCCAGTCGCCACCGGACCGCAACCATACGATCGCGATACAAGGGAGCAGGATGTAAGGAAAGCCGATCATCGGCCATCGTTTGCCTTCATCCCGCCAGACAACCACTCCCATGGCCACAGCAAAGCCCACTGCAGCCGCGAGCAAGGCAAATAGCGGCATGCCTGCTCCCGCGAGCCCAACTGCTATGATTGCAGTGACAGCGTGGATGACATAGTCCGCATTCAGATGACTGCCTCGGACAAGTCGCGCCCATTCATAGGTCATGAGCACCGCGGCCAGCATGATCAACGCAGTGAATGCCAATCCGCCCAAATAGACCAGATAGATGGCACCGGGTGCGAGCACAGCTGCAGAAGCTATTCGCAGGAGCAATTCCTTCGAGCGTGGCGGACGCGGCGGGACGTTGTCTCCATCATCGGAAGGAGATGGTCCCTTTTCGCCTGAGGCGCCTAAGGCTGAGGTGTCCATGGCTCTCTCGCACCAAAGCGCCGTTCGCGCGAGGCATAGTCCGCAAGCGCATCGCCCAACACATCATCGTTGAAGTCAGGCCAGAGCGTATCGACAAACACAAGCTCGGCATAGGCCGCCTGCCAGATCAGGAAATTGGACAGTCGCTTGTCGCCACTTGTTCGGATTATCAGGTCTGGATCCGGCAGATCATGCGTATCCAGATGATCTGCCACTGTGTCCGGCGTGATGTCGCAAGGCTTAAGGTCACCACGCGCAACAGCTTCAGCTATGCGCAGCGTTGCCCGCGTGATCTCACTCTGCCCGCCGTAATTGAAGGCAATGGTCAATCGCAGGCCGCCATTATCTGCGGTCAGGTCTTCGGCTTCCGCAATCATCCGCACAATGTCGTCCGCCAATCCTTCACGGGAACCAATAATCCGAATACGGACATTGTTTTTATGAAGCTCTGCAAGGTCACGTCGGATGTAGAGGCGTAGCAGGCCCATCAGGTCTTCCACCTCTTCAGGTGGACGCCGCCAATTCTCAGTAGAGAAGCCAAAGAGTGTAAGATAGGGAATGCCCCGCTCACCCACGGCACGCACCATGCGCCGGACGGTTTCCACACCCTGTCTGTGGCCGAGTTTCCGAGGCAGATGCCGCTTTGCCGCCCAGCGGCCATTACCATCCATGATGATGGCCAGGTGCCTTGGCAGTGCTGCATTCACAGCCTTCGGCGCAGACCATTCCTCAAGCACCTGCTGGTCAGCGGCACTTTGGTCAGATGGGACTGGGGCTTCAGCTCGATGCATGGACCAAGAGTATCAGGTAAAGCGTTGAGTGCACGTTACCGGCAAAACTGCCGAAAGCGGCGGAAAACTAACCTTATACCTGCATAATCTCCGCTTCTTTGGTGGCGAGGGCAGCATCAACGTCAGCGACCGCTTTGTCTGTCAGACCCTGCACCTTCTCAGACAGCTTTTTGTGGTCATCCTTGCCGATATCACCACCCTTTTCGGCTTTTTTAAGATGATCCATCGCATCCCGACGCACATTGCGTACGGCGACACGGGCCGCTTCGGCGTATTTGCCCGCGACCTTGGTCAGTTCAATGCGACGCTCTTCGTTGAGTTCGGGAATACCGACGCGGATCAGCGTGCCGTCCGCAACCGGGTTTACGCCCAGGCCGGCGTCCCTGATGGCTTTCTCGACCGGACCGACCAGTCCCTTGTCCCAGACGGAAACTGTAATGAGCCGGGGCTCGGGAACCGATACATTACCAACCTGATTAAGGGGTGTTTTCGCGCCGTAAGCATCGACCATCACCGGGTCAAGCAGTGAAGCTGATGCACGACCTGTACGCAGGCCACCAAACTCACTCATCAAATTGTCAAGCGCGCCATGCATGCGCAGTTCGATGTCATCCAGGTCCAAACCTGATCCGTCTTCGGCCATGTTGGCTCTCCTTAGGTCTGTCGCGCCGTCTCGTGGCAAAGGCGATTTGCACGCGCGTCAGGCTGCTTCGTTCTCGACTATTGTTGCTCGGCCTTCACCCTTGAGAACGCGGCCAAACTCGCCGGTCTCATGAATATTGAAAACCACGATTGGAATGGAATTGTCGCGACACAGGCTGATTGCAGAAGCATCCATGACTTTAAGATCATCGGCCAGTACCTGCATGTACCCAAGTCGCTCATAGCGTTTTGCACTGGGGTCCAGCTTGGGATCAGCTGTGTAGACACCATCGACCTGGGTGCCCTTCATCAGGGCATCGCACCCCATTTCGGATGCCCGCAAGGCTGCAGCTGTGTCCGTCGTAAAAAACGGGTTGCCAGTACCTGCTGCAAAAATAACCACCCGGCCCTTCTCCATATGACGCACAGCGCGGCGGCGAATG
>JBCBUN010000300.1:0-3268 GCA_039818145.1 Pseudomonadota bacterium | reverse complement strand
ACATGCAACTTTGAAGACAAGGAACAGGAAAATGGCGATCGATTTCGTAATTCCAGACGATGCAAAAGAAGTTCGTGCCCGTGTACGCAAGTGGGTGCAGGACGAGTGCATTCCAGCGGAAAAACGTATGGCCGAAGGCGAGGAGTACAAGACAGTCCTCGCTGATCTGCGCAAGAAAGCGCGCGCTCAGGGTCTGTGGCTGCCATTCATGCCGAAGGAATTCGGCGGTATGGGGCTTGGCCCGCTGGCTAATGCGCTGGTGCAAATGGAACTTGGTCAAAGCCACCTTGGCGCCTTGTCCATGAACTCGCAGGGCCCCGACGATGCAACGATGCTTACTCTGCTGGCGCACGGCACCGAGTTCCAAAAAGAAAAGTACCTCAAGCCATTTCTGAATGGCGACAAGCGCGTCTGCTACTCCATGACCGAAAAAGCCGCTGGCGCTGATGCCACAGGTATGCAGACAACCGCGACCAAAGACGGCAAGGGCAATTACGTTCTCAATGGTGAGAAGTGGTTCTCAAGCTCAGCAAACGTTGCCGACATCGCGGTGGTGATGGCAAAGACCAATCCGGATGCCGCGCGCCATCAGCAGTTCTCAACCTTCATCGTTGAACTGCCTAATCCCGGCTACAACATCATTCGCAATATCCCCACCATGGCGCACCACAGCGAAGTGGCCGAGCAAATGGGGGCCGCTCACTGTGAGATCGAGATCAAGGACCTTGTCGTTCCTGAAGAAAACCTGCTTGGCGGCGAGGGGCAGGGGTTTGCCATGGGCCAGCACCGTCTGGCCTATGGGCGTCTGCGTCATGGCATGCACAATGTGGCGATGGCCCAGCGTGCGCTCGATCTGGCGACGGCGCATGTCACAAAACGCTCAACTTTTGGCAAAGGTCTGGAAGACAGACAGGGCGTGCAATTCATGCTTGCTGAGTGTGCCAGCCAGCTCTACATCGCTCGCCTTATGCTGATGCACATCGCGTACAAGGCTGAAAACGGCTTGGATATCCGTCAGGAAAACGGGATTGCCAAAGTCTTCCTCGCCAACATGGTGCACAAAGTGGTGGATACAGCGATCCAGCTTCACGGCGCTCTGGGTTACAGCACGGACACACCGTTGGCAGGTTGGTACACAGACATCCGGTCCCAGCGCCTGGTTGATGGTCCTGATGAAGTGCACAAGTGGATCACCGGCAAGAACGTTATCCGTGCTTTCAAGAATGACGGCACGACAGCCGCTGCAGCCGGCGGTGACTTGCTGTAAGCAACAGACCATGACTTTGCACAGGCTGTCCCGGTTATCTCCGGGGCGGCCTGTGCTATTTTAATCCATGTTGCTGAGGTCCGTAGGACCCGCACAAATGTGCGAACCGGCATTTTGTTTGGGCATAGCCGTTGAATGGCCAAAGCTGATCACCGATTTAGTGTCGCTCCCATGATGGAGTGGACCGACCGTCACTGCCGCGTGTTCCATCGCTGTATGACAAAGCATGCGCGCCTCTACACCGAGATGGTGACGGCGGCGGCGGTCATAAACGGCGATCGCGGGTACCTGCTTGGCTATTCGCCGGTGGAACACCCTGTGGCGCTTCAACTCGGCGGATCAGATCCCTCAGAACTCGCGCAGGCCGCCCGTATCGGTGCTGATCTGGCCTATGACGAAATCAATCTCAATGTCGGCTGCCCGTCAGACCGGGTGCAGTCTGGCCGCTTCGGTGCATGTCTCATGCGCGAGCCGGACCTTGTGGCGCGGTGCGTGGAGGCGATGAAAAACGAGGTCGATGTTCCGGTAACAGTGAAATGCCGCATAGGGGTCGACGATCAGTTTCCTGCGGATGTCTTGCCGTCTTTCGCTCGCACAATGCGGACGGCCGGGGCCGATGCGCTCATTGTTCATGCACGCATGGCATGGCTTGATGGTCTGTCTCCAAAGCAGAACCGTGACGTGCCACCGCTGGACTACCCCCTCGTCTACACATTGAAAGCAGAACATCCCGACTGGCCCGTGAGCATAAACGGTGGTGTGCAATCCCTTGAGGAAGCCGAACAGCACCTCACCCAGATGGATGGCGTGATGATGGGGCGCACGGCTTACAACGAGCCTTATGTCCTTGCCGCAGTTGATTCACGGTTGTTTGACAGCAAGTCGAGCGTTCCCAGTCCACACCAGGTGCTGGAGAGATTTCTGCCATATGTGGAAACCGAGCTGGCGGCAGGGGCGCGGCTCAATTCTATGGCGCGGCACGTGATCGGTCTCTTTCACGGTGCACCGGGCGCCCGGGCTTTCCGACGCTACCTCTCCGAGAACATTCACAGGAAGGACGCGGGACCGGAAGTCTTGATTGCAGGGGCGCGGCTTGTCCCTGATCTTGATGAGGGTGCGGCGCCAAGAAAAGAACGTGCGTATGCGGCTGGCGACGTGTAGATAGCGCCCATCATGGATTTTGCCGGTATCGATTTTTCCGTTCTTCTGATTTTTGTCTCAGCGCTGGTGGCTGCAGGGCTTCTTGCTGGCCTTGTCGCCGGCCTGTTTGGTGTCGGCGGTGGCATCGTCATCGTGCCGGTGCTTTTTTATGTCTTCACGGCATTTGAAATTCCTGAAGCCGTCAAGATGCATGTGGCGGTGGGGACATCACTGGCGACGATCATCGTCACTTCTGTTCGGTCTTTCAGAAGTCATCTCAGCTCCGGCGCCGTGGATGTGCCACTCCTCAAGACATGGATTCTACCGATTGTGGCTGGCGTGGTGACGGGCACTGCGGTCGCGGACATGATCGATGGGACGGCACTAACACTCATCTTTGGTGTCATTGCATTGGTAGTTGCGGCCAACATGGCCTTTGCAAAATCAAGCTGGAAACTGGCCGATGACATTCCCGGGCGGCCCGGGCGGGATGCCATTGGTGGCATCATCGGATTTCTGTCAACACTGATGGGGATCGGTGGCGGCACTTTCGGCAATACGGTGATGACGCTGTGTGGACGTACAATCCACCAGGCTGTGGCGACGAGCGCCGGGCTTGGCCTGATCATCGCTGTGCCGGCGACACTTGGCTTCATCGCAAGTGGATGGAACGAGGTGGGGACGCCGCCGGGCTCGATCGGTTACGTAAACCTGATCGCTTTTGCGTGCATTGTTCCCGCTACAATCCTTATGGCCCCGGTCGGAGCACGCCTCGCACACAAATTGCCACAAAAAACACTCAAACGAGGTTTTGCGGCCTTCCTGGCATTGGTTGCAATTCGGATGCTCTATGGCGTTCTA
>JBCBUN010000299.1:0-3281 GCA_039818145.1 Pseudomonadota bacterium | reverse complement strand
GCCTTCAAACGGAACAGATTGGGACACGCTGTCCGCCCAGATGAACGAGATGGCTACAGGGGACGTGAAATGGCGTGATGGCAAGACTGCCGTCTACGTTTTCAACGCAGGTGAGGACGTCTCAAAAGTACAAAAAGAAGCCTATACGCGCTTCATGTCCGAGAACGGACTTGGGCCGATGGCATTTCCAAGCCTCAAGCGCATGGAAGAAGAAATCATCCAGATGGGCCTGAGCCTTCTTCAGGCTCCGGAAGATGGCGCAGGGAACGTGACCTCCGGGGGCACTGACTCCATCACCATGGCCATCAAGACAGCCCGTGATTACGCACGCGCTACAGGCCGACTTGCAGCAGGCAATCAGCCTAACATTGTATTGCCCTGGTCCGGCCACCCGGCCTTCGACAAGGCTGCGCTGATGATGGACATCGAGTTGCGGCGTATTCCGGTTACAGACGACTTTCTGGCTGACCCTCAGGCCATGTCAGATGCAGTTGATGCAAACACAATCATGATGGTTGGGTCCGCCCCGTGCTTCCCATATGGATTGATTGATCCGATTGCCGAGTTGGGTGCCGTCGCTGAAAAGCACAGTGTATGGCTCCACGTGGACGCATGCGTTGGTGGGTTCTTTGCGCCGTTTGTCCGCATGAATGGGGCTGATCTTCCTGCCTTCGACTTTGCCGTGCCGCAGGTTCATTCCATGTCAGCTGACCTGCACAAATACGGCTACTGCGCCAAGGGCGCATCGACTGTCATGTTTCGGTCAGACGAACTCAAAGAGCATATGGTCTTCGACACCAATGATTGGCCGGGTGGGCGCATGATTACGCCGACACTTGCCGGCACGCGGCCAGGTGGCGCCATTGCGGCAGCGTGGGCGGTGATGAACTACCTTGGCGTTGACGGCTATCGCGCCAAGCAGGGCCTGGTTGTGGAGACCCGCGAAAAGATTGAGGCGGGGGCGCGCGATCTTGGATTCGAAATCATCGGGAAGCCTCAGCTGGGCCTTGTTGGTTACACCCACCCAGAGCGGGACATGTTCGCGATCTGGGGCAAGCTGTTCGAGCGCGGATGGTTCACCTCCGTTGTGACGAAACCACGCGGCATCCACCTGATGCTGTCGCCCAAACATGCGGAAGTGGCCGACACTTATCTGGCCGATCTTACCTGGGCGACGGAGCAGGTGCGGGGCGCAAATGAGCCGCAAGCTGAGAAAGAGATCCGCTATAGCGGCTGACCTATGGTCAGATATGCTGCGACGCACAAAATTCGTTAACTCTGCTATGCGCTGAGGGATGGCTGGTGCCCCAATTTGGCAACCACTCTATCAACTCGCCTCTCAATGCACTGATTTTGTTGGCATAAATCGTGTTGTGAACATTTTTCATATTGTTCACTGTTTCACAAACTCTTCGCACTTGCGGTATTGCCGTTTGAGATCATTGGGCCCATCTTCGTCTCAGGCAACCAAATGATGCGGCGCACAACGGCTTTGAGCGGAAGGGTGCGGATTTGGCGGCCAACACAAAAGAGCTGAACAAATCAGCCTGAAAACCGGGCCAACCGGATTGGGAACGCGACCTGAAGGCATTGTAATTGGCTGAGCGTTTATTCCGGAAGGAATAGTCTCATGAGTGCGAATACAAATATGGCCTCCTCCTCTCTCAACGCAGCACCGGTTAGCGCGAACTCCGGCTCGACCCTCGACCGCATGATTCAGAAGGCCAAGGGCATCAAGGCCGGCGACCTGTTCATCAATGGGCTATGGGCGGCATTTGCCCTTTACGGTCTGGTCGCAACCGCCAACGTTTTCCTCACCTATTAGGGCAAGCCACGCGGCCAACCACCATCAGGTGGCGGATTGCGTCACCTCAGAAACTCGAACGGCCCGGCACGCCTCACACAGGCGTCACCGGGCCGTTTTCAGTTCAGCAGTCGTAATCGCTCAACGACTAGGCGCTTGCTGATGGACGAGCCGCAACACGTTCGTACCAGGCTTTGACGTGTGGGCAGCTTTCAGGAATGGGTTGTCCTACTGTCGCGCCGAACTCCAGGAAGGCGTATAGCAGGCAATCTGCGATCGTGAAGGTATCACCGGTCAACCAGGTTCTGCCGTCGAGTTGGCCGTTGAACCATTCCTGCCCGTTGACCGCCATGGCCTTCAAGCCATCGGCCATTTCCGGGCGGCAGAGAAGCCGCGATTCAAACATCGCCAGCCCCTCTGCGAAACGAAAGCCATTGGCCAAGGGTTCGCAGACATACAGATCGGCACGACGCATCCACATACGTGTCTCTGCACGCGCCTGTGGTGTCGTCCCGACCAGGTCCGACGACCCGTTCACGTCGTCGAGATACTCACATATCGCCGTGATCTCAGCGAGATAGGAGCCATCATCAAGTTCGAGGCAAGGCAACTGACCACGGGGGTTGCGTGTTGCATAGTCACCTTGCCGGTTCTCACCAGCCACAATGTCTACTTCCTCAAGCGGGATTTCGAGGCCGCGCTCGGCAATGTACATGCGCACCATTTTCGGGTTCGGGCCGATGGAGTTGTAGAGTTTCATGCTTGCGTTTCCTATGCGTGTTTCTTGTCGAATTTTGTCTTGATGCACGCACCATAGTGGCTCAGACGACATTCATCCACACAGCCGCCGGTCACCGTTCAACACTTGTGTTTGTTGGAAAGGCTTGCCACCTAAAGGGCTCTTCGGTCGCCTGGCTGTGGCGACTGACCTTCGGGGGCGACATTGCGATCTGTCATACGTGTACTCATGATCACACTTGGATGGCTTCTGCTTATCCCGGGCCTGATCTTTGTTGTCCTTCCCCCTCCCTTTGCATTCGGCATTTTCATGGTGCTGCCGGGCATCGCCATTCTTGTGGCGTACTCCAAGGGAATGCGCAGACTTATTCAGGGCATTCGCGCTCGTTTCAGTGTGGTGGACACCGCGTTGCAAGCCATTGAGACTCGTGTGCCTGACCTACTCGGCCGCAATCTAAAGCGCACGAACCCGTCTGCCATTGGACGTGCCTTACGCCAGAAACGAAAACGCAAACGGCGGCAAAAACACAGGCACTCTGATAAAGTGACCACAAATCCAACTGAAACGGACACACCTCCGCATGGCTGACCTACCGCTCAACAGACAGTTCGATCCTCAATACGGCAAGATGATAGAGGTAACGCCTCTGGTCCGACGTGTGGTTGCGCCTAATGAAAGCGCGTTCACCTTCAAGGGCACCGGAACCTATGTGATCGGTCGCGGCAATGTTGCGGTAAT
>JBCBUN010000298.1:0-3282 GCA_039818145.1 Pseudomonadota bacterium | reverse complement strand
AAGATGGCGACGTGGGACGTGCTCCACAAATATCCCTCCGACTACAAGGTCATCATCGTTGGCGACGCCTCCATGAGCCCCTACGAAATCACCTATGCAGGTGGCTCCGTGGAGCACTGGAACGAAGAGCCCGGCGGCGTATGGCTTGAGCGCCTGCAGCAGGTTTATGAAAACGTTGTGTGGCTGAACCCTGTTGCCGAGCGTCACTGGGAATACACGCCCTCCATCGAGATCATGCGCCAGATCATCGGCGACCGGATGTTCCCGCTGACCCTGGACGGTCTCGACCGCGCCATGCGCGAGCTCTCCCGGTGAACGACGACGCACGTTCTGCATCCGAACCCGGAAGACCCTATATTTTCCTGCAAGGCCGCCGTGTGGCGTGGCTCGACCTGTGGCTGTTTACGCCATTGGCCCTGCCCTACTTTTCAGAGATCTACATCACGATCCTGAAGTTTGCCCATTTTCAGCTCGGGCTGGCCGGTGGCTTTCCCGGCTTTGCGCCGTTGCATTGGGTGTTCATCAACACCACAGGCATTCTCGCCGTGCTGTGGGCGTGTATCCGCCTGCGCTACCCTGTGCGTGATTTTGCACTGGCTGATGCCTATGCCCGCATTGTGGTGGCCGCCGTTCTGGTGTTCTGGATCTGGCAGGGTGCCACGCCCCTGCTGACCTTGTTTGTGGCAACGGAAATCGGCGGGGCGTTGTATGTCGTCTGGCCGCGCAAGGCGGTCTAGAGAACGCCCATCGCACGGGCATCAGCCACCATCATGCCGATACGGTCCTGCCCCCAATAGCGGTGAGTCTTGTCGCCCGCGTCAAAGGCAAAAAACGGAACGCCAAACACCTGATCTTTTTCGATGAGCGGCCTGTAGGTTGCAACCATGTCGGCGCGTATCTGCGCGTCAGTCATGGCAGCCTGTGCTTCCTGGGCATCAAGACCAACATCCCCGGCCACATCTGCAATGACCTCCGGGTCCTCCAGGGACAGGCTGCGTGTCCATCTGGCTCGCCCGGCCATCTGGGCAAATGCCAGCCCCTTGCCGTTACGTCTGGCAAGCTCAGCAACATTGTGCACCAGCTCCCAGTTCTCAACGTCGACCGGCGGAGCAAGGGTCAGGTCCATACGCTCAGCCAGCCGGGCAACATCCTCAATCAGATAGGCGAGACGCGGTGGATTGGCGGCGGGATCACCAAACACGGTACCTTCGGCAAAGCCCACCAGAGGTATGGGATCAACGTCAATGCCGTCGCGCATCAACTGCTCCGCCGCCAGCCATACATAGGGGCTGCGCAGAAAGAAATAAAAGCGAATGGGGTTTTGATGGGACATGATGAAAGATACGAGCCGCCTCCGCGCTTAGATCAGTCCCCACGCTGTGGCGGTGCCGTGAGATATCCCATGACCGCAGCAAGAACCCGGCGTTCAATCAACCGCGCATCGGTTTCGTCACGTTCAGCCGCTGCATCAATCAGCGCCCGCGCGATGGCTTGGCTGTCCAGAGCTGCGACCGTCAGATCACTGACTGAAACAGCACCACGATGGTGGTTCAGAAAGTTCACAAGCTGTGCCTGCAGGTCTTCAGCGATTGCCCGCCGCTGTGTATCCATCGGCAGCCTTGCTTCCTGATAGTCTAGGAGTTTTTCCAGCATCGGTCGGGCCAGTTGATGATCCACCGCAGCACGGATCAAAAGCCGCATCCCTTCTCGCAACGGCGCCCCCTGCGCCAATTGTGCCGCCTGCGTCACGCCGTCCCTGAGAGACGCAACAGACCTGCGAAGCAACTCGGCAATCAAGGCGTGCTTGTTCGGGAAGTACTGATATAGCGACCCAATGCTGACGCCAGCCCGCAGGGCCACCGCATTGGTATTGAAGCCTTCAACACCTTTGACCTCCAGAATGCGAGCCGCCGCCTCGACGATGGCCTCAACAGTCTCGGAAGACCTTGCCTGCTTGGGAGATTTGCGCGGCTTGAGCGCGGGTCTGGCCATCTGACAGCCTCCTTGGAAAATGCGAGTACATAATATGAGTAATTACTCATATTTTAAGCATATGAAGCCGGACTGGTCGAGGTCCGGCACAGGAAAGGAATGAACATGAGACGAAAAACCCTCAGCGTGATGGCGCTTTCCTTGATGGTTATGGGAGGAATGGCAATGAACTCATCGGCAACATTTGCGCAGGAGCCGGAGGCAAAATCCGGTCCATTGACCTTCACGGTGTTCATGTTGGTGAAATCGACGCCGGCCTGGCTGAAATTGGCACCGAAGGAGCGCTTCGCCTTTCTGGAAAGCGACATCACGCCCATTCTGGCAGCGCATCCGGAAGTAAAGCTGAAGTTCTACGACAGTGAGGCATACAACAGCACCATTACCGACGTGATGGTGTGGGAGACGGATGATTTGCGGCGCTATCAGTCCGTTGTGGAAAATCTTCGCGAGTCAGACTTCTGGGATACCTACTTCGAGGTACGCGAGATTTTGCCATCGCTGCAGAACGCCTATGCGATGCACTACGACGTAGTGCCGTACGGAAGTGGGAACTGACGCATGATGTGAGGAGCCGGGCTAATGAAAATCCCGGCTCCTCGGCAGCATCCGCCGCACGGCGCGGGGCATCTGTTTGGGCCGTTGACGGAAATGCTGCTCAATGGCCTCTGCGCGCGCCACCCGCCCTTCTTCCCGCAGAGCTGTAATCTGGCGAGGGTCTTCACCGGGCCTGCGCACTTCGTCTGCATTGGCCATTGCCGCATCCCCAAAACTGCTGATCACATCGCGCTGCTCTGACAAGGTGCCAAGAAGATGCGTCAGGTCCTCAAGGTGATCCGCAACAATGTGAATGACCTGTCCCTGTTTTTGCACACGCCCCCGCACCCCAAGGATGCGGGCGCCCAGAATGGTTTTGCGATGGGTTTCAAACACCGGCGGCCAGACAATGATGTTGGCAACACCAAACTCGTCCTCCAGCGTGGCAAAGATCACCCCCTTGGCACTACCCGGCCGTTGGCGGACCAGCACCAGACCGGCCAGATTGATCTTTGAGTTATTGCGAATGGTCTCAAGCGCCTTGGACGGCGTATAACGCGCCGCCGCCAACCCATCGCGCAGGAACGACAGGGGGTGCGCCTTCAGCGACAGGCGCATATGGGTGTAATCCTCAATCACATGCTCACCCAAGGGCATGGAGGGCAAAGCCACCTCTTCCTCGTGTTGAAAGCCCGTGCCTTCCGCATGCGCAAACAGCGGAAGCGACGCCGGCATGGTGCGCTGCGTACCGCCAAG
>JBCBUN010000297.1:0-3286 GCA_039818145.1 Pseudomonadota bacterium | reverse complement strand
GGAGGTCATTGACCTGGTGAACAGCAAGTTTGCTGATCACTTCGGACAATCGGATGATTTTTCCTTCGCCATCACGCGATCACAGGCCGAGCATGCGTTGCGCCGCTTCATTCAGCATGCCTTGCCGCGATTTGGCGACTATCAGGACGCAATGACGGATAAGGATCCGCATCTGTTTCACAGTGTCATATCGACTTACCTGAACGCCGGGCTGCTGGATGCTCATGCCGTATGCGCTGCTGCAGAAAACGCCTACAAAAACGGCGACGCCCCTCTCAATGCAGTCGAGGGCTTCATCAGGCAGATCATCGGCTGGCGTGAGTTTGTCCGCGGCATCTATTGGCGCGAAATGCCTGACTACAAGACACGCAACACGTTGGACGCCAGCACGCCGCTGCCGGACTTCTTCTGGTCCGGTGACACTAAGATGGCGTGCATGGCGCAGGCCATCGGCCAGACCCGTGACCACGCTTACGCCCACCACATTCAGCGGCTGATGGTCACCGGCAACTTCGCCCTTATTGCCGGTCTCGACCCGGACGAAGTCAATGACTGGTACATGCGCGTTTACTCGGATGCCTATGAGTGGGTGGAACTGCCCAACACCCACGGCATGGCCATATGGGCCGATGGCGGTGTGGTCGGGTCCAAACCTTATGCCGCCAGCGGCAAATACATCGACCGCATGTCTGACCACTGTTCAGACTGCGCCTACAGCGTGAAGGAACAGATCGGAGAGACAGCATGTCCATTCAACGCGTTGTATTGGGATTTTCTCGCACGCCATGAGGACCGTTTCAAAAAGAACGGTCGGATGGGGCTGGTCATGAAGTCGTTGGAACGCATGGACTCACAAAAGCTCGACGACACCCGCCAACGCGCCGGCGACATACTCAAGAACCTGGACGCGCTTTAGGTCGCGCACGCCGACATCGCTCGGAGCAATATCGAACATCCTCCCAGACGTCCGCCCACTTGCGACGCCAGGTGAACGGACGGCCGCAAACTGCACAGTCCTTTGACGGAAGGTCGTGTTTTTTGCGCATGATCCAATACTTGGACCGTCAGCGTCCTCAGACAAGCATCTGTGTCAGGCCGCTGCCTTCAATGGTGCACGATGCTGCTCATACATGGTCCGAACCCATCGCGCTCCCGGATGATCAGCAAACAGGTCGAGATAGGCCTGGACACGAGGCACCACTGGGCGAGGCTTCATCATGTCCACATGGTCCAGTTGCACCGACGGCGCGAGAATTGCGGCGGCTGTGAGGTCCGCAATAGTGAAGCGATTTCCAACAAGGTATCCTGTGTCATGGGTCTCTGCCGCCACAAAGTCAAAGGCCTGTCGCGTCAACGTATTGCCTTCTTCCAGAGCATCAGGGTGAATATCCATGGCCTTTCGCATCACGCCCTTCACAAGAGGCAGCATGCGTCGATAGATGAAGCGCCTCGTAGGCGTCTGGCCTTGTGCGAACATCGAGCACAGATAGTCCGGCTCCTCAATCAGGTGAACAAAAAGCGAGCGGCGCTCCTTGACTGCAATATCGCCGTCAAACTTCTCGACCAACTCCAAGGCGCGTACTCTTGCGTCATTGTCGGTTGGCAACAAGGCTGGTTCGGGAAAGCGTTTTTCGATCTCAAGCACGATGTCCGTAGAGCCGGCAAGGACATCTCCGTCCTCAAACCGGATGACGGGTGTTTGCGTCTGCCCGGACAATTTCTTGATCTTGCCCGCATGGGGACCAGGCATATAGGGAATGCGATTATGGGGTACACCCTTGTAATCAAGCGCCCAACGCGCTTTTTCATTGTAATGCGACATGGGAAACATATGCAGTTCAATCATCGACCCGTCCTTCTGCCCCTAAAGATCAAAGCCATCTGCCATGGCTTGCCTTTTGGTCATCAACCATTAGATTATGGTCATAATTCTATACCTGTTTTGGAGGCCACGTAAAGCGCATGCGATATCCCCCAGGCCATAAGGAAGAAACCCGTTCCCGCATTGTGCAGGCTGCGGCTGACCTGTTCAGAATCCGCGGATATGAAGGCGTCGGCGTTCAGGACATCATGAAGGAAGCAGGCCTCACCCATGGCGGGTTCTACGGCCACTTCAAGTCCAAGCAGCATCTCTTTCAATCAGTAATGGGCCTTGAGGCTGACTTCCTGCGTCGTATGCGTGCGCGAACCGGCACCACCGGCAAGGCATTGCGCGAAGAGGCCAAAGACATTTGTACGGGCTACCTTGAACCGGCCCACATGGACGCCATCAGCAAGGGATGCCCCATGGCTTCTCTCGCTGTGGACGCGGCACGTGCCGATACCAAGACCCGAAAGGAATTCGCCAAAGGGCTGAGCAATCTGGAACGGGAGTTTGCCCGTGGCCTCACATCATCTGAGGAACCGGATTCGCGGGCCCTCGCTGCCATTGCCCTCGCAGTCGGCGGCTTTATCCTCGGCCGCGCATCCGGAGACAAAGACCTGCAGGCAGCCATAATGTCAGCGTCACGCGACGAAATCGCAAACCTGCTGGACCGTGCAAAACCTTAGGCGAGACGACGCTGATATCCCGCGATAGAGTGGCCCCGAAACAAAGCATCGGGAGCAACACCTATGGATCTCGCCCTCACCAAAGAGCACGACGCGTTCCGTGACGAAGTCCGGACATTTCTGAACGACAATCTGGACGAAGACCTCAAGCGCGCCGGCCGTCTGGGCACCAGCGTGTATGCGGACTACGACGTCACCATGCGCTGGCACAAGATCCTGAACCGCAAAGGCTGGCTTGTCCCCGCATGGCCGGTTGAACATGGCGGCACGGGCTGGGACCTGATGCGCCAGTACATCTGGGCCAGCGAAACCTCCAAGGCAGGAGCCCCGTCCCTGTCGCCCATGGGCGTAGGCATGATCGGCCCTGCACTCATCGGCTACGGCACCAAGGAACAAAAGGATTACTACCTGCCACGCATATGTGAGGGCGAAGACTTCTGGTGCCAGGGATATTCCGAACCCGGATCAGGGTCAGATCTCGCCTCCCTGCAGATGAAGGCTGAAGACAAGGGCGATCACTTTGTGTGTTCGGGCTCAAAAATCTGGACGACGCATGCCAACTACGCCAATCGCATTTTCTGCCTGGTTCGCACGGATGGCTCCAGCAAGCCGCAGGAAGGCATCACCTTCGTTCTGATGGACATGGATCAGCCCGGCGTGACCGTTGACCCGCTTTTGATGCTCACCGGCGAGCACATTCAGAACCAGATTTTCTTTGAAAACGTCAAAGTCCCCA
>JBCBUN010000296.1:0-3300 GCA_039818145.1 Pseudomonadota bacterium | reverse complement strand
GAGGCTTCCACATCCAACCAGAAGGTTGTGTCATCCACCCGGCCTTTCTCGATCACCGTCAGGCAGGCTCCTGAGCAGGCAATGGAAGCGCCAAGGTCAATGCCATCCGCGTCATAGATGGTGGCGATACGAAAGCGGGTATCGCCTCGTTCCTCAATTTCAGTCACTTTGCCGATGTCGGTAATGATGCCGGTAAACATATGTGTCTCTCGTGTTTCGCTAAATGTCGTGACGGACGCGCAGGCTTGTCAGCACGTCCTCGCCAAGGGCGATGACTGCCTGACGCTCAAAGCCGGCATCCAGATCAATGTCATCAAGGCCCAGCCCGGCGACAGCAGAATAGCCGTCGTCGCCAATAATCTTCGGCGCCTGAAACCACTCAATGCGGTCAATCAGGTTGTCGCGCAGCAGACTGGCGGCCAGGCGCGCGCCGCCCTCCACCATTAGCCGCGTGATGCCGCGTTCAGCCAGTAGCGTCAAAGCCGCGCTCATATTCATCTGATTATCCGGACCAAGGGGCACGCGCACCAGCTCGACACCCTGCTCTTCAAAAGCCTCAGCACGATCCTTGTCAGCGTCCTCACGGGTCAGAAGAATGACCGGCGTTTCCGAAGCTGTCCGAACAAGCTTTGATGTCAGGGGAAGTCTAAGGCGTCCGTCCGCAATCACACGAATGGGCGAGCGGCCGGCAAGCCCTGGCAATCTGCAGGTCAGCTGCGGGTCATCAACGATGGCAGTCGCACTGCCAATCATGATGGCGTCGGCTTGTGCCCGCATGAGGTGAGTCCGCTCCCGCGCCATTTCGCCCGTAATCCAATGGCTCTTGCCGGTGTGCGTCGCAATCTTGCCATCCAGCGTGGAGGCAATTTTCAACAGAACCTCAGGACGGTTCTTGGTGACCCGACAGGTGAACCCGGAATTGGCGTCTTTGGCTTCTTCCTCAAGCACGCCTTCCGTCACCGAGATGCCGCCTGCTTTCAGCATGGCGACGCCCTGACCGTTCACACGCGGATCATCGTCCGTACACGCCACAACCGCGCGGGAGATACCCGCATCAATAAGAGCCTGAGCACAGGGACCCGTCTTGCCGGTATGCGCACATGGTTCGAGCGTGACATAGGCCGTGGTGCCGCTTGCTTTTGCACCGGCGCGCCCAATCGCCTGTGTCTCTGCATGGGGACGACCACCCGGTTGCGTCCAGCCACGGCCAACGACCAGGGGAACGGCTCCCGAAGTATCAACGAGCACGCAGCCGACAGATGGGTTAGGAGCAACCTGGCCCAGACCGCGACGGGCAAGCGTGAGCGCCATACGCATGAAACGTATGTCCGCAGCCACCTGTTCCTTGGGGGATAGATCCACCCTCTTCTCCGGTCTTGTGCTTATGCGCACTGCCGGGCCGCACCATGCGGCATCGAGAATGCGCTGTTAGTCTTCTTCGCCGTTTTCGTCCTCAGAGTCGCCGAGGCCACCGAGGAAATTCTCAAAGTCCTTGGCTTCCCGGAAATTCCGGTAGACCGACGCAAACCGCACATAAGCCACTTCGTCGAGCAGCTTCAGGCGCTCCATCATCAGTTCACCGACCATCGAGGCCGGAATGTCGGATTCGCCCGTACTCTCGAGCTCACGCACGATCCCGGACACCATACGCTCCACCCGCTCCGGCTCAACCGGACGTTTGCGCAAGGATATTTGCAGTGACCGCATCAGCTTGTCCCGGTCAAACGGTTCCCGCTTGCCGTTGCGCTTGACGACCGTCAGATCGCGAAGCTGGACGCGTTCGAAGGTTGTAAAGCGGGCGCCACAGGCCGGACAGAACCGGCGCCGACGGATCGCAGCCGCATCTTCGGTTGGCCGCGAGTCCTTAACCTGCGTGTCTTCATTGCCGCAAAATGGGCAGCGCATGTCCCAATATCCCCAGAAAACCGGACGTCAACGATAGGCTCAAACGAGGCAGAAGCCTGAATCAAGCCCGGGTCTCTGTTTACCCGTAAATTGGGAAACGTGCACACAATTCGAGGACACGCTCTTTGACGGATGCTTCAACCGCCCCGTTGTCCTCAGGATTGGCCACCAGACCATCCAGAACTTCGGTGATGAGATCACCAATGAGCGAGAACTCAGCAACGCCAAAGCCGCGTGTTGTGCCCGCCGGCGTTCCCAGACGAACCCCCGACGTGATGGCCGGAGGGGCTGGATCAAACGGCACACCGTTCTTGTTGCAGGTGATGTGCGCATTTTCGAGGGAATGCTCGGCCGCCTTGCCGGTGAGGTTCTTGGGGCGCAGGTCCACCAGCATCAGGTGGCTGTCGGTGCCGCCGGACACGATGTCCACACCACCCTTCTGCAGGGCTGCAGAAAGTGCGCGCGCATTCTCGACAACGCTTTGTGCATAGATCTTGAAGCTCGGCTGCAGTGCTTCACCAAAAGCAACCGCCTTGCCGGCGATCACATGCATCAGCGGGCCGCCCTGAATGCCGGGGAAGATCGCTGAATTGATCTTCTTGGCCAGCTTTTCATCATTGGTGAGGATCATGCCGCCACGGGGGCCACGAAGCGTCTTGTGGGTCGTGGTGGTGCAGACATCCGCATAGGGCAGCGGGCTTGGATAAACGCCGCCGGCCACCAGACCTGCAAAGTGCGCCATGTCGACCATCAAGAAGGCATCAACGCTGTCTGCGATCTCGCGGAATTTGGCGAAGTCGATGACCGGTGAATAGGCTGAGCCACCCGCAATAATCAGCTTTGGCTTATGTTCCTGCGCGAGTTTCGCCACGTCGTCGTATTCGATGTGACCGTCCTGCTTGCGAACACCGTACTGCACCGGGGTAAACCACTTGCCTGACTGGTTCGGCTTTGCGCCATGGGTCAGGTGACCGCCTGCATCGAGGCTCATGCCGAGAATGGTATCGCCTGGCTTGATCATCGCCATCATGGCGCCCTGGTTTGCCTGACTGCCAGAGTTGGGCTGCACATTGGCAAACTCGCAGTTGAACAGACGCTTGGCGCGCTCAATCGCCAGCACTTCCACCTCGTCCACGAATTCGCAGCCACCATAGTAGCGCCGCCCGGGATAGCCCTCTGCGTATTTGTTGGTCAGAACCGAGCCCTGCGCCTCAAGGACAGCGCGGCTGACGATGTTCTCCGACGCGATCAACTCAATCTGCGTTTGCTGCCGACCCAGCTCATGACCGACGGAGGCAAAGACATCCGGGTCTGTATCGGCCAGGGACCGGCTGAAAAAACCATCATGTGCCGAGTTATCAGTGTCTTGAAGTGACATGGGCAATCCTCGATATC
>JBCBUN010000295.1:0-3311 GCA_039818145.1 Pseudomonadota bacterium | reverse complement strand
TCGCATTTCGTGCGAGCAGATCGGCTGTTGCGCAAGAGGCGCTGACCGCTCTTGAGGCGCGCTACGGCCAAGCCGACGTGACCGCAGCCGATGTCGTTGTCGCTCTCGGCGGCGATGGGTTCATGTTGGAAACATTGAAGGTGGCGCAGCCCCTCGGCAAACCGGTCTATGGTATGAACCGCGGCACGGTCGGTTTCCTGATGAACGACTACTCCGAGGACGATCTCCCTGAGCGCATCGAGGCAGCCGAACACACGACCATTCACCCCTTGCGGGTCCGGACGGAAGATGTGAATGGCGAACACGCGGAAGCGCTGGCCATCAATGAAGTTTCCATGCTGCGCGAAACCTATCAGGCCGCCAAACTGCGCATCGTGATCGACGGCAAGACGCGCATGGAAGAGCTCGTCTGCGATGGCTTGCTGGTCGCGACGCCTGCAGGCTCCACGGCCTACAACCTCTCCGCCCACGGACCAATCCTGCCTCTGGGAGCACAGCTTTTGGCCCTGACACCCATCAGTGCCTTTAGACCACGCCGCTGGCGAGGTGCTTTGCTCCGCCACAATGCCTGCGTTCAGATTGACGTCCTCGAAGCTGCCAAGCGTCCGGTCAGCGCTGTCGCTGACCACCAGGAGTTCCGTTCGGTCCGCAAGGCACGCATCGAAGAAGCGTCCGATATCGACCTGCACATGCTGTTTGACCGCGACCGCAATCTTGACGAACGGATTATCGCGGAGCAGTTCCTGCCGTGACCACTGCGCCCCAACCTCCCAAGGACAGCCTCTCGGCTGTTGCCGCCGGAGGTTTGGCTTTACCCGGCTCCACACCACCAGACTTTCGAACGGTTGCAACAACGCTACTGATCGCAAGTGTGGGCGGCGGCCTCTTCGCCACCGCCGGCGCACCCCTCGCCTGGATGCTGGGTGCCATGTTCATAACCACCGGCGTGGCCATGGCGGGGCTGGCCAAGCTGGGTATCTATGCTTGGCTACGCACCACCATGATTGCCGTTCTCGGTGTCATGCTGGGCAGCGCCTTTACCCCTGAATTGCTGTCTCAGATGCTGGGCTGGTGGCCGGACATTCTGGTGCTTGCGGTCTTCATTGCCTTTGTGACGGCGGCGGGCTTCGTCGTTTTTCGCTATGGCGCGGGCTATGACACCACCACGGCGTATTTTTCTGCAACGCCAGGCGGCCTGTCGGAAATGGCGATTATGGGCCATGAGTTGGGAGCGGATATCAGAACGATTTCGCTCATCCATGCAACGCGCATCCTTGTGGTGGTGGCCACGATCCCTGTCTATTTCCGGGTCGTGGAGGGCTTGGAGATCCCCGCCCTGCCGCGCGATGTCGGCTCCCTAATTGACCTTGGTCTCTACGAGGCGGTCATGTTGAGCGGCTGCGCCCTGCTTGGTGTTCCTTTGGGCCGGATAAGCCGGGTGCCCGCAGGCTCCCTGATAGGGCCCATGGTGCTCAGCGCGGCAGTTCATTTGGCGGGGCTTTCAAGCGGCAAACCACCTGCGGAAATTGTCGCGGCGGCCCAGGTCGTCGTCGGCGCGTCCATAGGGTGCCGGTTTGCAGGCCTTACACTGACCGACGCCCGGAAAATCATCTCGGCCGGAATGATATCCGGCATCCTTATGGTGATCGCTGCAGCTCTGGCGGCCTATTCCCTCTCCGGCTTCCTGGATCGTCCGGTGGAAGTGCTGGTGCTGTCCTTTGCCCCCGGTGGGCTCGCCGAAATGGCCCTGATTGCCCTGATCCTCGGCATCGACACTGCCTTTGTGTCGGCGATGCATGTGCTGCGGATTGCCATGGTGGTCATTGGGGCACCGGTGGTTTTCAAGCTGATGGGCGCCGAATCCACCAAATCCGAGACAATTGAGGACTAGACTTTAACGGTCATTAACCGGCGGGTGCGATACTCCACACGTATTGCGCGCAAACACACTGGAAATCTGCCGGGACCGCCCAAGAATGGACGCCTACGACTTTTCCCGACTTACCGTGCTGGTGGTTGATGACAACTGCCATATGCGCCAGCTCGTGCGAAAAATACTTTATGCATTTGGCTGCCGGACGATTCACGACGCAGCTGATGGCACGCAGGCCATCACCATGCTCCAGACTCATCAAATCGACATCCTGATCGCCGACTGGATGATGAAACCAATGGATGGGATCGAGCTCACCAAGATCATTCGCAAGGGCGAAGTTGTGCCCAATCCCTACGTGCCTGTCATTATGCTCACGGCCCATACAACAATGCAGAACATCCTGGTCGCCCGCGAAGCAGGTGTGACCGAATATCTGGCCAAGCCACTGACACCGAGGAGCCTGCTGACACGTCTTCAGATGGTGATTGGCAATCCCCGCCCCTTCGTCCGCACCGCGCAGTTCTTTGGACCCGACCGCCGCCGCAAGGACAGTTCGTTCTACACCGGCCCTGAGCGACGCGAAGACGCTGAAAGCACCAAGGACACGTTCGAGCTCGATGATATGGAGGAAGACGCAGCCTAGCGGCAGCGCCACACTGTGCCATGGCCAAACAGGTTCAAAAGCCAATCGAGTTCATCACGCCCCCAAACGTGCTGCGCGCCAAACTCGCCACCAAGACCGCTCCGATAAAAAACCCTCTGGCAGCCGCCAACCGGGCCCTCGCGGATATGAGCTCTGAATGCACGAAGTGGGTTGATGAAGAAATCGACCGGCTGCACGAGCGGCGCCAGGCCTTTGTGGCAAAGCCTGAAGATGCAAATGCACTGGAAGACCTGACCCACACAGCCATGGACGTGAAGGGCCTTGCAGGACCAGGGGGCTATCCGGACGCAGACGCCTTTGCCGTCAGCCTGATCGCCCTTCTCACCTCTGCCGATAAGCTGGCCGCCAACAACATCGAACTGGTTGAGGCGCATGTAGACGCCATTCGTGCCACCCGTGAAAAGGCGTATTCAGCCAAGGTCGCAGGCGCACTGGCCGCCGAGCTATCTGCCCGCACGGCCGAACTGGTGAATGAGGCCACCTGATTGGCGGCTAAATGCTGTCCATGGTGATTTCAGTCACGCTGTAGCCGGCCGCCGCCGGGATGGTCAGCATCATGGTGCCTTCACGATCTTCAACCTGCGGCTCCACGGTCACGATGGTTCGCGCCTTTGCAGCATCAAAAGCTTCAGCAACAGTTTTGCTCTCAGCCAGTTGCTCAAGGTTCATCCGGGTTGGAAAAATGACGGTCCGCTTGCCAGCCTTGGCTTCTTCAAGCGCTTGAGTTGGGCTGATCCAGACCGAGTCCACACCTTCTGATCCATCATGCAT
>JBCBUN010000294.1:0-3321 GCA_039818145.1 Pseudomonadota bacterium | reverse complement strand
GTGGGTGACAGCTCTGCGTCCGGCGTGCCGGTGCCCGGTGCGCGCCCGGACCGTTAAGGCACAGCCGCAAGGCCACTCCTATTCATCCTGTTTCCAGACCTGTCTGATCTTGGCGTCCGTTTCCGGGCCCATATTGAACCAGGCTGTGCGGTTGCGCGTGGCATCCACAACAAACAAGCGGTCACTGCCGCCCAGGTGCTGGGTCAGCAGGTTCACGACTTCCGGTGCGCCGGACGGTGTGTGCACGACCCAGACATTGGCCGAGATCTTGTAGGCCGGGCCCAGCGACATCACGGCGTTCTCCAAGGGACCGCTCGAGCGTGATTTCACGTCCGTGATGACCACGATGTTGAACGACGTAGGCTGGTTGCGCCGATCCGTCTGGGTTTTTTTGGACCCAAACCCCTGAGGGCTGCCACCAGCCGGCGAGGGGGTGTCTATCTCCTGGCGCACCTGCAGCAGTTCTGCGTCCGCCGCAGAGAAGAGTTGGCTCAGCACGGGATCCTGAGCTGCGGGAATCCAATCCTCTTCGCCCGCCGGTTGGCCGGTCCGGGCAAGCATTGAATTTGCTACCACGCGGCCTTCGCGCACATAGTCACGCAGGGCATGCCCGGTATAGGGTCCATAAATGCGCCCGCTGACCTGCAGCACCCAGCGTCCGTCGAGCGGATCATCGAGGCTTGCATCTGCCGGAGTGTGAGGCGTGTCGTTCATGGGTATCTGTAATTCTAAATCCAGCTGGTCGGATCATCGACGGGTTTGGCATCCGCAAGTCTGATCCAGCCTTTGACAATTCGGTAGATGACCCAGATCGCCAGAGCAAAGAAAAGAATGAAACCGATGCCGATGATCAAAAGAAGTGTGCAGATGATCGCGTAGAGGATCGAAATCCAGAAGGTGCGGATCAGATAGGTGAAATGGCTTTCAAGATAGGTACCTTTCACATCCGGGCGGCGCACATAGGCAATGACAACACCGACGATGGCCGTCAGGCCGTTAAGGAACCCGATCGCGTACAGGCCATAGGTTATGTGGGCCATCAACGGGTCCGGCGCGCTTGACTGCTCCTCGTGAACCGGAGCCGCCGATTGGTTCTGGTCGGTCATGGGCGCTTCTCCGTTTGCTGCCGGATGCACGAATAAAATCGGAACCGAATCAATTCAGATGCTTCGCCAAAAAGAATAGGGAAGGGCCGACGCAGGGTCTATCGGGCTTTTTGTGTGTGCATGGTGCTTTGCGTGCTTGGCAGGCTTGAAGCGGCGGGGCCCCCGTCGCACTGTGCCCGCGAACGTGGTGTGCGCTGCAGGCTTCCAGGCGCCACACGCAACGTCAAACGACCAATCAACATACGGAGCGCCCCATGAGTGATGCCTTCAATAATCTTGAGTTTTCTGCCGCTGAACGAGACGGCAATGTGCTCAAGGTCACAATCAACCGTCCTGACCGGATGAACTCTCTGCATCCGCCAGCCAATTTTGAGCTGGAGAAGATCTTTGATGCTTTTGAGGCTGATGATGACCTTTGGGTCGCCATCATCACCGGTGCCGGCGATCGCGCATTTTCGGCGGGCAACGATCTTAAGTGGCAGGCTGAAGGCAATGCCATTGAAGTGCCCAAGACCGGGTTTGCGGGACTGACGGCGCGCTACGGCATCACCAAGCCTGTCATTGCAGCGGTCAACGGTGTTGCCATGGGCGGAGGGTTTGAGATTGCGCTGGCGTGCGACCTCATCATTGCTTCAGACCAGGCGACCTTCGCATTACCGGAACCCAAGGTGGGGCTTGCGGCCCTTGCCGGTGGCCTGCATCGTCTGCCGCGCCAGATTCCCGTCAAGCAGGCGATGGGCATGATCCTCACGGGACGGACCGTTCCTGCAGCGGAAGGTCAGACACTTGGTTTCGTCAACGAGGTTGCTCCGCATGCGGACCTTATGAGCGTGGCCATGAACTGGGCCAAGCAGATTGAAGCCTGCAGCCCGATGTCTATCCGGGCTTCCAAGCAGAGCGTCTATGCCGGGCTGGATGAGGCGAACCTTGAAAAGGCCGTAACCGGCAAATACGACGCGGTGCATGCGCTCTTCAAGAGTGAGGACCTGATCGAGGGACCCATGGCGTTTGCCCAAAAGCGCAAGCCTGTTTGGAAGGGCCGCTAGGCTTTAGATACAGGACCCAAAAACCGGGAAGGCCGATACCGCTGTCCGGCGGTATCGGCCTTCTTTAGTTTGACCTCGCTGTCCGGCGGGGTCGGGTATTGATCCAGCTGTCCGGCAGGATCGATCGGTTTCGTGGCAGAAAACCCTCCGTCGGGGTCGGCGCGATTAGAGGCCCGAAGTGCCCTCCGCCACGAAGTTGGAGCTCTGAGTAGAAGCAGTGTGGGCAGCGGTCTGGACGGACGTACCTTCACCGTTAAGCTTCACCCAGTGCATGGGGTGCTGGCGCGATTGACGCATCAGCCAGGAATAGGGGGCCTTGTCGAAAGACACGATACCCATTGCCAGGTTGTCGAGAACAAGGTCGCCCTTGTCGGTCACGACGGTCAGCACGGCATGACCCTGGCCATTCCACTGCTTCACAACAGTGATCAGAAGGGCGTCGGCTGGCCAGCCTCGCGCAATAAGAGCGCGGCGTTTCTCAAGCACATAGTCCTCGCAGTCACCGGCAGAGTTGATGGCATAGCTCCACCACTCGATTTTCTGCACAAGGTCGATGTCTTCGACCGGACGGACCGTGCGGTTGAAATATGTGTTCACCTCGTTGAGCTCGCGCCACTTCTGCGGCGTCAACGTCACATGAGGCAGGGTCGTTGTTGTTGCGGCACCGGTAGAAGCCGTTGTGATGCCTGCATCTGGCTCACAGTCTTCGCGGTGGCGAAGGCAGAAGCCGATATAGCCGATTGGTGGACGCGCCCTTGCGCCTTCCACCATGGTCCGGGCGGACTGAGTGGATGCAGGCATGGCTGCATTTGAAAATTGAGCCGGCGTGTTGGGCGAAGCCGAACTGCCGGTGGTCTGACATGCGGCAAGTGCGAAGACGACTGCCAGCATAAGTGCGCTGCGTAGAATAAACATTGAACCAACCCCTTGGTCACTCTGAAAGATGTGCAGAGGTTGCGCTTATTCCTTTTCTATACTTCTGATTTCGGCGTCTGTATTTAAGTCGAAATAAGTATAAATCCCATCTATATTTATCTACATATCACGCTAATTGCGATTAGACTGTACTTCGATTTTTATGGTGTTTTGTGCCGAATTGCAGACGTGCGGAAAAACCCCCGCATTTCTGCGAAAATTCATCTGCTGTGCCGTGCCAGCGTGGCCAGAGT
>JBCBUN010000293.1:0-3345 GCA_039818145.1 Pseudomonadota bacterium | reverse complement strand
CGATCAGAAAGTTCATGGGATCTGGGTCTTGGATTTGGCAGATGGGACACAAACATACAGGTAACACAGGCTTTTGGGCTGTTCACACCTGCGTTTCTTGCCGCCGAATGTGGGACGCGATAGCGTGCGCCCACAGTCGAATCCCGTCGCCCGGACCGGGCAGAACAAAGGCACCTTTCCACCACATGGATATCCAAGATGCCAGCGCGGTTAAATCCGCCAGCAGCCTCCAAGCGGCGGGGGCTGAAACCCCGTCGGGTAAGGGTGCCGGGGATGAGAATTTTCCGGTGGGATCGGTCCTGCTTCCAGCGCATCTCAGGCCGGTGATTGCCAGCTTCTACGGGTTTGCCCGCGCCGCTGATGACATTTCAGACAATCCAAGTCTCTCACCGTCTGAGAAGATTGAACGTCTCGATGTCATGGATCAGAGCCTGCTCCACCCCGATAACGCAACGCGCGGAGGTGAACTGGCTCGCATGCTCGGCGCGCAGGGACATGACGTGCGTCACCCCCGGGCGCTTCTGAATGCGTTTCGTCAGGACGCTGAAAAAGGGCGTTATGCGTCGCTTGAGGAACTGCACGGGTATTGCCGGATGTCGGCAGACCCGGTGGGGCGCTTTCTCGTTGACCTTCACGAGGGAAGTCCTGAAGCCGGTGCAAAAATCTATCCGTATTCAGATGGCCTGTGCACAGCACTGCAACTGGTGAACCATCTACAAGATTGCGGCAAAGACTTCATGACGATGGATCGGTGCTATCTGCCGGATGCCTGGCTGGAGGAAGCCGGTGCGACCCACGCAGATCTGTATGGCAAGGAGCTGACCCCGGGCCTGCGGCAGGTCATTGACCGGGTGCTTGATGACACGGACGCGCAGCTTTCCCTGGCTTCGCATCTTCCACGGGCTCTAACGTCGCGCAGATTGGCGATGGAGTCCGAAATCATTGTGCGACTTGCCCGTCGGCTGGCGCAGCGTCTTCGCACCGGCGATCCGCTGGCCACGCGCGTGAAACTCACCAAGTTGGATTTCTTCATTGCGGGTATTACCGGCGCCGTGAGCGGTTTCTTTTTCGGCGGGAAGGGGCGACTGCCTGACGGTGCACCCACATGACGGAACATGTTGCTCCAAATATGCCTGAGACGTCTGTTCTTGGAACCGCAGGCCTCAGCATGGCGGTTGAGGATGCGGCACGGCACGCAGCGGAAATCGTAAAGCGGTCAGGCACATCGTTTGCTGCCGGCATGCGCATCCTGTCGCGTGAACGACGTGAAGCAATGTACGCGATCTATGCCTTTGCCCGTGAAGTCGATGATGTGGCGGACGAGGGAGGGACCTACGATGAGCGGATGATTGGTCTTGCCGCGTGGCGTGACGAGATTGCGCGATGTTACGAAACAACGCCGCAGACACCTGTTGGTGTGGCTCTGGTTCCCGCCATCCGCCGGTTTGATCTCGACCGTCATGAGTTCGAGATGTTGATCGAAGGCATGGTGATGGATGTTGAGGGGCCGCTTGTTGCTCCCAGTCACGACCGCCTCATGGCGTACTGCCGACGAGTTGCCGGTGCGGTCGGCTTGCTGTCCATGCCGGTCTTCGGTGCCGGCAGGGGGGACGTCGAGGACCGGTTTGCCATCGCGCTGGCCAATGCCCTCCAACTCACCAACATCCTTCGTGACGTGGAGGAAGATGCGGAAATGGGCCGGGTTTACCTTCCGTCAGAGCTTCTTGACGAATGTGGCATCTCCACCCGTGATCCCCATGAAATTGCAGGTCATGACGCCGTTCAGGACGTCGCGCGACGGCTTGGGCGCGAGGCCAGGGGCTGGTTTGGCGAAACGCAGGCGCTTTTGACGCACCTCAATTGGCGTGAGGTTCGCCCGGCGCTATTGATGATGGGTGTCTATGAGCGCTATTTGCGGGTAATGGAAGAACGTGATTTTGCAATGGGTGATCCCGTCAAGCTGGGTAAAGCCGCCAAGCTGGGTATTGCCCTTCGGTATCTCCTTTTGCCGCCGCGTCGCGGTGCTGTGAAGGGAAGCTGACTGAATGCCGACGGTTCACATCATCGGTGCCGGCCTTGCCGGATTGTCCGCGGCGGTCAGGCTGGAAAACGCAGGCGTGCCTGTGCAGGTCTATGAGTCTGCCGGTCATGCAGGTGGGCGCTGTCGGTCTTACTATGACAAGACTCTCGATCACGTCATCGACAACGGAAATCATCTGGTCCTGAGTGGCAACAAGTCCGCATTGGCATATCTGGATGCCATCGGGTCGAGCGAGGCTATGTCCAGCCCTGACAAAGCGGCGTTCCCGTTTATTGATGCCAAGACGCGTGAGCGGTGGACGCTGAAACCCAACTGGGGACCAATCCCCTGGTGGGTTGCTTCGGCAGACAGGCGGGTGCCCGATACGCGGCTCTTCAACTACTTCTCAGGTCTGAAGCTGCCATTTGCCAAACCGCACCAAACAGTGGCCGACCTCTTGCCTACGCGCGGTACGCTCTTTCAGCGCTTCTGGGAGCCCATGGTGGTAGCGGTTCTCAATACGCTGCCGGAAAAGGGATCGGCAAAATTGCTATGGCCGGTGATGCGCGAAACCTTTTTGAAGGGTGAGCAGGCCTGTCGTCCTTTGACGGCCAAGAAGGGCCTTGGCCCGGCATTTATTGACCCAGCTGTGCGGATGCTTGGGCGCACCAACCGCCCGGTGCAGTTCAACACCCGGCTTCGCTCCTTTGAGCATGAGGGCGGCCGCATCACATCTTTGTCCTTTGGCGACAAGAAGATCACGGTGCACCCTCATGACTCGGTCATTCTCGCGGTACCGCCGCAGCGCGCCAAAGACGTGCTGCCTGATATGGAAGTGCCGGGTGAGGGTGAGACGATCATCAATGTGCATTTCAAGCTGAAGCGTCCCGCGCCGCGGCCTGATGGGGTGGGCGTTATTGGGCTGATAAATGCCCATGCCCATTGGGCGTTTGTGCGCGGGCATATTGTGAGCCTGACGGTCTCAGCCGCCGGCGATCTAGCGGATCGGCCCAATGACGAGCTTCTGCCGCTGTTCTGGGAAGAAACCCGTTTCGCACTTGGCTTGATCGACCGTGACTATGTGGCGGGCAAGATCATCAAGGAAAAACGGGCGACATTTGATCAGTCACCGGAAAGTGTGGCTCGCCGTCCGGGCACCCAAACCAAGTTTGAAAACCTGCTTTTGGCAGGAGACTGGGTCGATACCGGCCTGCCAGCCACGATTGAAGGCGCAATTCGGTCCGGCGGAATGGCAGCGGATGTAGCTCTTGCCCGCATGGATGCTGACTAAACAGTGATGCCGTGCTTGCCGCAGCAAGCACCGG
>JBCBUN010000292.1:0-3351 GCA_039818145.1 Pseudomonadota bacterium | reverse complement strand
CTCGTTGCCGCTGTCGAGGAAAGGGCTCATGGACTCATGACCGGGCTGGCCGTTGAGGGACATCATTTCGGTGCCGCCTGCGATGACCAGATCTTCCATACCGGACATGATGTTGGCAGCAGCGAAATGATGTCCCTCAACGGCCAGCCCGGTCATGAGTCCATGAGCCCTTTCCTCGACAGCGGCAACGAGCACCTGCGCGACATGCACCCGCAGCCGCATCAGGGTGTCTGCGCTGACGCGATCGCAACACTCGAAGGCATTTCCCGCGAAGCCGTTGATGACCTTGCATTGGTCAGCCAGCAGCGCGCCGACAATGCCATCAAGAACGGTCACTTCGACAAGGCGCTCGTACCCGTCCACAACCTCGACGGTTCACTTGCCCTCGACCACGAAGAGTTCCCCCGTCCGCAGACGACCCGCGAAGGTCTTGCCGGCCTCAAGGCGTCATTCGCCGGCATCGCTGACTATGAGCTGGACGAAAAAGGCACCACCTTCCGCAAGCTCGTGCAGCAGGTCTATCCGGACCTCGAGATCAACCACGTCCACCACGCCGGTAACTCGTCGGGTGTTGTGGACGGCGCAGCAGCTGTTCTGCTCGCGTCACCTGACTACGCCAAGAAGAACGGCCTCAAGCCCCGCGCCCGCGTCGTTGCCATGGCGAACATGGGTGACAGCCCGACCCTGATGCTTAACGCGCCAGTGCCTGCCGCCAAGAAGGTTCTCGAGAAAGCGGGCCTCAAGAAGGAAGACATTGATCTCTTCGAAATCAATGAAGCCTTCTCTGTAGTGGCTGAAAAGTTCATCCGTGATCTCGACCTCGACCGCGACAAGGTCAATGTGAATGGCGGTGCTATGGCACTGGGTCACCCAATTGGTGCGACCGGTTCCATCCTTATCGGCACGATGGTTGATGAGCTTGAGCGCCAGGACAAGAAGTATGGTCTCGTGACCATGTGTGCTGCAGGCGGCATGGCTCCGGCCATCATCGTTGAGCGCATGAACTAGAACGACACTCACCGGCGGTGGCACCAGCTACCGCCGGTTTTCTTTTGTCGGCAGGAGGACAGCCAGATGAGCGACCGCATTTCCGTATCCATCGACAACGGCGTGGCCGATGTTCGTCTCACCCGCGCTGACAAGATGAATGCCCTGGACGATGCCATGTTCGAGGCGCTCATCACCCGCGGTCAGGAGCTGGCCGCCAATCCGGATGTACGCTGCATTGTCATCTCCGGCGAAGGCCGTGCCTTCTGCGCTGGTCTCGACATGGGTAATTTCGGCAAGATGGCGGATGCCAAACCGGAAGAAGCAGCGCCTACAGGCGGTGCGGGACGCCTTGAGCAGCGCACCCACGGCATCTCCAACCGCCCGCAATATGCCGTCCGCGTCTGGCGTGAAATGCCGGTGCCGGTCATCGCCGCCGTTCACGGTGTGGCCTTCGGCGGAGGGTTTCAGGTCATCCTCGGGGCTGACATGCGCTACGTCGCACCGGACACCAAGCTCTCCATAATGGAAATCCGCTGGGGCCTCGTGCCGGACATGGCTGGCACCCAGATCATGCGACATCTCGCCCGCGAGGACATCGTCCGTGAGCTGACATATACCGGCCGTGTTTTCTCCGGCGAAGAAGCGCTGGAATACGGCTTTGCCACCCGCGTTGAGGCAGACCCGCTGGCCGCAGCACTCGCCACCGCCCGCGAAATCGCCTCAAAGAGCCCCTCAGCCATTGAAGCCTCCAAGCGCCTGTTGAGCGCAGCCGTCTACGCAGGCGAGGAAGAAGGCCTCGTACTTGAGTCCGTTGAGCAGGATGCCCTCATCGGCAGCGCCAACCAGACCGAAGCCGTCCTGTCACAGTTGGAAAAGCGCGAAGCCAAATACGCACCCGCCCGTGAAGCCAGTGCGACGCCATTGAGCAAGGCCGGCTGACCTACTTCTTGCCGAAACCTGCAATCCGCTCCTGCATGTCCGGGCCAACGCCTTCGGATTTATAGATTTCGTGCGCGAGCCCGGCCGCCAGATCAAGACCGTCTGTCTCCCGCAGCAGCTTCTTGAGAGCCCGCAGTGAGAACCAGGAGTTCTCCAGCATCGTGCCGCAAAACGCAGCCACATCGTCATAGAAGCTGTCATCGGCGTAGCACACATTGGCCAGCCCCATGGCTTCTGCCTGGCGTCCTGAATAGGTCTGGGCGGTCAGCATCATTTCAGCAGCCTTGGTTTTGCCGACCCGTCGCGGCAACCGCTGGCTCATGCCCCACACAGGCGTCAGCGACCATTTCGCATGGGTGTCGGCAAACTTGGCATTCTCGCTTGCCAGCACAATGTCGCCAGCCAGAGCCAGTTCAAGGGCGCCGGTATAGCAATGGCTGTGTACGGCGCTGATGACCGGCTGCGGCAGGTTTGCCAGACGTTCAATCACCAGCGGCTGGTAGTTGGGACGCGGCAGCTTTTCGCCCGCCGCGATGTCGCCAAGGTCATGACCGGCTGAAAAGCACCTCCCGGCACCGCGCACGACCACGCAGCCAACGCTGTCCTGCGATGCTTCAATGTCGGCCACATGTGCTTCGAGCTCTTCAAAGACCGGCACATTCAGCGCATTCAGCTTGTCGGGGCGGTTGATCGTCAGTGTCGCAACACCCTTGTCATCCGCACGCAGAACCAGGTCACCCATCTATTGTCTCCCTCGTCACCTGCCGGGTTGGGGCCTATGGTTGTGCGCAGCGCAGCCGTAAGCTATCCCAGCAATCTGTAAATCTCGCTATTCGGACCCAGTATGCACACAAGGCTGACAGTCGTAACCGTCACACATAATGGCGGGCTGGTAATCGGTGGATTGCTGGACAGTCTGCCCCGTGATGTGCGGCTCGTGGTCGTCGACAACGCGTCGAGCGACGACACGTTGGATATCGTCGCAGCCAAGCGACCCGATGCAGCAATTTTGCGCAACGAGATCGGGCAGGGCTATGGTCGCGGCGCCAGCCGCGGACTGGGCGCCGTTGAGACGGAACTGGCGCTGCTTGCAAATCCGGACTCTGTGCTGAGCGAGGACGCCATACAGGCCCTTATTGATGCGGCGGACAAATATCCCGACGCGGCAATGTTCGGGCCGGTCCACAAGGCCGGGGATGGGCACATTGAGCCAAGCCATGATGTAGAGCTGTGGCGGCGGCATCTGTTCGGAAAGCGTGATGGCGAACTGCCGCCCGATGGTGATATCTGCGTCGAGTTCATCTCAGGGGCGGTCAACCTCGTACGCATGGACGTGCTGAAAGAAATTGGCTTCTACGACCCGGACGTCTTCCTCTATTTCGAGGATGACGACATGTGCATGCGCATCCGTCGCGCCGGACA
>JBCBUN010000291.1:0-3362 GCA_039818145.1 Pseudomonadota bacterium | reverse complement strand
AGCTGATTTTAGTCAGCATCAGGATCAAATCTCATGGCAGCGAAAAAGAAAGGAGCGTCGGTGCAGCACAAGGTGGCTGCTGAGAACCGCAAGGCGCGCCATGCCTATGAGATTGGCGATACGATGGAAACCGGCGTGATGCTGCAGGGAACCGAGGTCAAGTCCCTGCGTGCCGGACGGTCCAATATCGCTGAGAGCTATGCATCCATTGAGAATGGCGAGCTATGGCTGATCAACAGTTATATCCCGACCTATGACGCGGCGAGCCGCTTCAACCATGCGCCGCGTCGCCCGCGCAAGCTGCTGGTGCACGCCCGTGAACTCGCCAAGCTGCACGCGGCTGTGCAGCGCGACGGGATGACGCTTGTGCCGCTCAAGCTCTATTTCAATGACAGGGGCCGGGCAAAGCTTGAACTGGCGATTGCCAAGGGGCGCAAGGCCCATGACAAGCGTGAAGCGGACAAGAAGCGTGACTGGCAGCGCGACAAGGCGCGGATCATGCGCGAACGCGGCTAGGCCTTTGCTGGCTGGCGTTTCAGATCATTCGTGATCTGAGCAAAGACATCTTCAAACATTTCTTCAGTCAGGCGACCTGTGTTCGTGTTGTAACGCGAGCAGTGATAGCTGTCATACATCACAATGCCGTCCAGCTCATGTCGGCTGGCATGACCGAATGGGTGATCTGCCAATCGGTAGCCGCCCATGCGCAGCACACTCTCATGGGCAATGCGTCCAAGGGCCAGCATGTGGGTGATCTTTGGCAGGGCCTTGATGCGGCCGATCAGGAAAGCCCGGCAGGTATGGATTTCAGCTGTGGTCGGCTTGTTTTGCGGCGGCACACATCTCACGGCATTGGTGATCATGGCGTCGTGGAGTGTCAGCCCGTCATCTGGGCGGGCATCATAGGTGCCTTGTGTGAAGCCGAATTTTGCCAGCGTGGCGTAGAGCAGGTCTCCGGCATAATCACCGGTGAAGGGGCGGGCGGTCTTGTTGGCGCCTTGCAGGCCTGGCGCCAGTCCGACAATCAGGAGGCGGGCGTCAGGGTCGCCGAAGGATTCCACCGGACCGTTGTGCCAGTCGGGGTATTTGGCGCGGTTCTCTTCATGAAACGCCACCAGCCGCGGGCAATGCGGGCAGTCGTAGGGCGGTTCGGCGGCGGGCGTTATGTCCGGGATACTTTTGCTGGATGCGCGACTCATGCGCGATCCTAACCGGCTTCCGCTTCGTCCTCATAGTCGTAGTAGTCGTCATCATCGTCCGCGGCATCTTCCTGCAGAGGAGCGACATTGCCGTTGCTGCGACCAATGAGATTTTCGAGGGTCTGCAGTTCAATGAACGTGTCCGCCTGACGCCTCAATTCATCAGCGATCATCGGTGGCTGCGACTTGATGGTAGAGATTACGGTGACCCGGACGCCTTTGCGCTGCACCGCTTCAACCAGGGAGCGGAAGTCACCATCGCCTGAAAACAGGATCATGTGCTCGATGTGCTCGGCCATCTCCATCGCATCGACAGCGATCTCGATATCCATGTTGCCCTTGATGCGCCGACGGCCCTGGCTATCGGTAAACTCCTTGGTGGGCTTGGTCACCATGGTGTAGCCGTTGTAGTCCAGCCAATCGATCAGGGGCCGCAACGGGGAATATTCAGCATCTTCGTTGAGTGCCGTGTAGTAGAAGGCGCGAATGAGGTTTACCCGACCTGAAAACACTTCGAGCAGGCGCTTGTAGTCGATATCGAAATCCAGCGCCTTGGTGGCTGAGTAAAGGTTGGCGCCATCTATAAACAGGGCGGTGCGGTCGGTTGGTTTTAACTGCACGGGCGAAGGCTCCAGATCAAAAAATATGGCTGTTTCGTTGGAGAACAGCGAGTATTTCCAAGGAGTTAGAGTGTTTTTGGGTGAGGGAAAGGGGTTGGGGGAAACAAATCTGTGATTAACGAAGCTGCATTTGTGGCCTTTGGCGCGAACCTGCCGGGTCCAGCCGGTTCTCCCGTGGACACTTTTGGTGCCGCAGCCGCTCTGCTGGCGAGACGGGGCGTCCATTTCGCTCAGGCTTCATCCGTCTATGCGAGTGATCCCTGGGGTGGGATTCGCCAGCCGGTTTTCCTCAATGGCGTGTGGGAAGTTCGAACTCTGCTTTCGCCAGTCCAGCTGATGTCGACGCTGCTTGATGTCGAACGGCAGCTTGGCCGACGCCGACGGGTGCGTTGGGGGCCGCGCGTTATTGACCTGGATTTGCTGGCCTTTGGCGCACAGTCAGGCTGTTGGGAAGCCCGGCCAGCCGGCGGGGGTGCATTGGTCGATCTGGAACTGCCTCATCCCCGCATGGGAGACCGCGCTTTTGTGCTGCTTCCGCTGGCTGAAATAGCGCCTCGGCTTCGGCCCTGGGGCCATGAGCACGGCACGGTGTCCCAAATGGCGGAAAAACTGCCGATCAGCGAGCGTTTCACGATCCGGAGGCAGGGGTGAATTCCATTGCTCATCCAAGCGAAATTCCCTTTAGAACCCTTGCGTTTGTGCAGTGCAGCGGTTAGGAGAGGGGTTCGGAAAAACGATTGCCTTGCTTTGTGGCGACCCCAATGCGCTCAAGGCCAAGGTTTACGCGTCTCGATTTTCAGGTCTGCGGCATCGCGTTGTTCGCTGAACCCGGATCTTTAGACGAGGCGCATACTGGACTTTTTAGGAGACTTACATGGCTCGCGTTACCGTTGAAGACTGCATCGACAAGGTTCCAAACCGGTTTGAACTGGTGCTCCTGTCATCGCGCCGGGCCCGTTCCATGTCCTCCGGTGCGGCCCTGACGATTGACCGCGACAATGACAAGAACCCGGTTGTTGCGCTTCGCGAAATCGCAGAAGAGACCGTGGATTGCGCTGATCTGCGCGAGGACGTGATTGCTGGTCTGCAGCGCCACGCCATGACGGAAGCCAGCGAAGACCTCCCCGAAGATGATGATGCTGTGCCCCTGCAGTTGGGTATGGAATCGCGCGCCGATGACATGCCGGCGGGTGACAACTTCGGTAGCCGCGAAATGAGCGACGAAGACATGCTGCGTGCCCTGCATGATGCAGGTGAGAAAACAGCAGAACGCCCGGCAGGCACTGAAGCTGCACAAGTCCCGGCGGGCCGGCGACATCACCACCCGCTCCGCGTCCCTGCAGGAGCTGCAGGAGGCCCTCGACATCCCCGTGCCGCTGATGCGCATCGAGTGCTACGACATCTCGCACGTGCAGGGGACCAACGTCGTCGCCTCCATGGTCGTCTTCGAGGACGGGCTGCCCAAGAAGTCGGACTACCGGAAGTTCTCGGTCACCGGCGAGGCCGCCCGGGACGACACCGCGTCCATGCACGACGTCATCTC
>JBCBUN010000290.1:0-3376 GCA_039818145.1 Pseudomonadota bacterium | reverse complement strand
CCTGTTGCGCAATCCACTGGCGGACCCGGGATTGCTTGGTATTTCGGGTGCCGGGGCGCTTGGCGGTGTTGGCGCGCTTTACTTCGGCATTGCGTCGGCCTCTGTCTTTGCTATGCCGGTGGCGGGGCTGGCTTCTGCCAGTTTTGCCATTATTGGCCTGTTGCTGCTGTCCGGCAGGCGGCCACCGCCTGCAACGCTTATTCTTGCAGGGCTGGCCATCAATGCGCTGGTGGGGGCGTTGACATGGCTGGCACTTGCTCTTGCGCCAAGCCCGTTTGCGGCGGCGGAAGCTCTGACTTGGCTGATGGGCACGCTGGATGCGGCGTCCATGCAGGATGTCTGGCTTGTTGCACCTTTCGCTGTCGTATCAGCTCTGTTTCTTTTGCCGCTGTCGCGCGGGCTTGATGCGCTGGCGCTGGGGGACGAAACAGCGACAACGCTTGGCTTGCGACCTGAACGGGTGCGGTTGCTGGTCGTGGCCGGGGTGGCTGCGGGGAGTGGTGCCGTAGGAGCAGTAATAGGCGCGTTGGCCTTTGTGGGGCTGGTGGTGCCGCACGCGCTTCGGCCTTTGGTTGGCGTGAGGCCTGGTGCCCTGCTTCTGCCATCGATGATCGGCGGCGCTATTCTGACTCTGGCGGCCGACCTTGTGTTGCGCGTTGGTCTGTCGGATGTGCGTCTGCAGCTTGGCGTTCTCACCTCCCTTCTGGGTGCCCCTGTCTTCCTCTGGCTTGTGATGCGCGTACGTTTTGCCACTGGCGGCGGAGGGCAGGGCATATGATGCGCGCGCTCGACCTTTGCGTCAGCTACTGGACCAATAGCGTGCTGGATCAGGTTTCGGTCAGTGTGTCCGGGGGGGAGCTTGTCGGCATTCTGGGTGCCAATGGCGCCGGCAAGTCGACCTTGCTTCGATGTCTTGCGGGTGCTGCAACACCTGACGCTGGCCGGATTGTCATTGGGGATGACGACTATTCTAAACTGAAGCCTGAAGCACGGGCGCGCCGCGTCGGGTATCTACCCCAACGACCACGGGTTGAGTGGCCGATGCCCGTTGAGGAAGTGGCGGCACTTGGCCGTCTGCCTCATCAGCCGTGGTGGCAGGGTGTTGATGCAACAGCCCGATCTGCGGAAGTTGTTGCGGCACTGGATGCGTGTGATGTGGCGCACTTTGCCACGCGCACAGTCGATACATTGTCGGGTGGAGAATTCGCGCGGGTCATGATGGCGCGGTTGCTCGCGGGTCAGCATGAGGTGTTGATTGCCGACGAACCCATTTCAGATCTTGATCCGCCGCATCGGGTGGATGTGATGAACATTCTCAAGGGTGAAACACGCAAAGGCCGCGCGGCGCTTGTGGCGCTGCATGATCTGTCCCTGGCAGACCGCTATTGCGACCGGGTGGTGGTGCTTCATCATGGGTGCGTCATTGCCCAGGGGCGGCCGCGTACTATCCTTGAGGCCGGGGTGTTGTCGCGCGCCTTTGATGCATCCTGCCGCGTGACCCGCAGTGACGGGCAATTGATTGCGACATTTGAAGGTTCACGGTCAGGGGCAGAGGTTTGAACAGGGAAGCAGATACATGGTGCGGTTGACATCAATCACGACCAAGGGCGGCGACAAAGGCCAGACCAGCCTGGCGGACGGGAGCCGGGTGGCCAAGTTTGATCCACGTATTGTGGCGCAGGGCAGCGTGGATGAACTCAATGCGGCAATCGGTGTTGCTGTGCTGCACGCGTCTGAAGAAGTGCGCACGATGCTGACGCGTATTCAAAACGACTTGTTTGATCTGGGATCGGACATCACCATTCCTGAAGCGGTAAAAACAGAAACATCGCTGCGGATTACCAATGCGCATGTGTCGGCGCTTGAGGCCGATGTGGAAATGGTGAATGGGCGGCTTGAGCCCTTGTCGTCCTTTGTTCTGCCGGGCGGGTCCGCGTCATCTGCCTATCTGCATCTGGCGCGGACGATTGCGCGGCGGGCGGAACGTGATGTCTGGGCGTTAGCGGAACACGCCGACATCAACGTGCTCATGGGCACCTATCTCAATCGGTTGAGCGATCTGTTGTTCGTGCTTGGTCGCGACGCCAACGATGGCGGCAAGAGCGACGTTTTGTGGGTGCCTGGCGCGACCAGATAGGGGGCTGAAACGACGCCTTGAATTGATATAAAGAAACCTTTATGTCCTTATATCTTCCCGAACTGCGGAAAATCGTGTTTTTCGCAGTTTCCAGGCGTTTTTGGCTCGAAGGACCGTGGTTTTATGACTCGCGAAGACCGGCAGATTGCCCTGCAGGAGACATTGAAGTCCCGTATTATGGTGCTGGATGGCGCCATGGGCACCATGATCCAGAAGCACAAATTCGGCGAGGATGAGTATCGCGGCGAGCGCTTCAAGGACTGGGACAAGCCTCTGCAGGGCAACAATGACCTGCTGGTCCTGACCCAGCCTGACGCCATCCGGGACATCCACACCCAGTATCTTGAAGCGGGTGCAGACTTTGCCGAGACCAACACCTTCTCGTCCACGACAATCGCCCAGGCCGATTACGGCATGGAAGATCTGGCGTATGAGATGAATGTGGAGGCTGCGCGTCTGGCGCGTGAGGCCTGCGATGCCATGGCAACATCCGACCGGCAGCGTTTCGTTGCCGGGGCCCTGGGGCCGACCAACCGGACAGCCTCGCTGTCGCCGGACGTGAACGACCCCGGCGCGCGTAATGTGACCTATGACGAGCTGCGTGTTGCCTACAAGGAAGCCGCGAGGGGTCTGATCGAAGGCGGCACGGACGTCCTTCTGGTGGAGACGATCTTCGACACGCTCAACGCAAAGGCGGCGCTTTTTGCAATTGATGAAGTGTTTGAAGAAGTGGGCTTTACGCTACCTGTAATGATTTCCGGTACGATCACTGATCGCTCCGGCCGCACGCTGTCGGGCCAAACGACGGAAGCGTTCTGGTATTCCGTGCGCCATTCACGGCCGCTGTCCGTTGGCCTCAACTGCGCCCTTGGCGCTGATCTGATGCGGCCGTTTGTGGCCGAGCTGTCGCGCGTTGCTGACGTGCCGGTCAGTGTGTATCCCAATGCAGGCCTGCCAAACGAGTTTGGCGAGTATGATGAAACGCCCGAGCAGATGGCTGAAGCGCTCGGTCAATGGGCGGATGATGGTCTCTTCAACATCGTAGGCGGATGCTGCGGCACAACGCCGGATCACATCGGTGCCATCGCCAAGGCTGTGGAAGGGAAGGCGCCCCGCGTCATTCCGAACATAGGCACCCGTATACGTTTGTCAGGCCTTGAGCCGTTTACGGCGGCAGCTTCTGCCGGAAAGGCAGCTGCGGAATGACTGAAGAAGCGCAGGCAAGCGAAGACCGGGTAG
>JBCBUN010000289.1:0-3383 GCA_039818145.1 Pseudomonadota bacterium | reverse complement strand
ATATGACGCCGCTACAGGCCGTATCTATTCAAATGAACATGGTGCTCAAGGCGGTGATGAAGTGAACATCATTGAAGCCAAAGGCAATTACGGGTGGCCTCTTGCCACATACGGTCTTGATTATTCCGGCGCCTATGTGTCGCCGCTTACAGAGTTTGAAGGGTCGACGCAGCCATTGACCTATTGGACGCCGTCCATTGCTCCGTCAGGCATGGCTGTTGTGTCCGGTGAAGCATTCAGTGACTGGGACGGAGACCTTCTCGTCACTGCGCTTGCGGCCGGGAATATTGAGGCGTTTGCCGATCGCAATCTGCGCCGCGTCATTATCGAAGATGGCGCGCTCGCCGGTGAGGAAGCCATTCGTGTCGCAGTGCCTGGGGCGGAAGGCAATGACACGCCGCGCCTTCGTGACGTACGCATGGCACCAGATGGGTCCATCTATGTGCTGACCGATGGTGAAGGTGGGCATGTGCTGCGTCTGGTGCCTGAAGGCGGCATGCCCGGCCCGGCGGCTTCTCTTGATGACGCCCGTGACGCGGTGGAGGAGGCAACCCAGGCTGTCATTGAAGCCGTGACGGAAGGGGCAAAAGCTGCGGCCGAGGCTGTGGAAGAGGCCATAGAAGCAAATAAGGATGATGTGGCTGAGGCTGTGAATGATGCCGTCGAAGCCACTGCGGAAGCGGTGAAAGAGGGGGCGGATGCCGTCAAGGAAGCCGTGTCATCTGATGCGGCGGAGACGCCAGCTGAATAGCAGTGCCTCCGGCGCACTCCCTCCAAAAGAACAAGGGCAGCTTCTTTCTGAAGCTGCCCTTCTTATGTCGACTGTACTGGTCTGACAAATCTACTCAGGTACGGCCTGCAACTGCAGCATGCGATCAAGGGTAACGCCGGGACGCGCGCCCAGTGGTGCCAGCCACTTCTCATAAAGATCATCCAGCACGCCATCCTGATAAAGGCCGATGATGGCGCGGTCGACTGCCAGCCGGAAGTCAGCATCGCCCCGTGGCAGGACAATGCCGTAGGGCTCAAAAGACAGAAGGCCAGGCAGGGCTACAAGGTCTGCCCCAAGCGGATCCTGCATCAGGTCGACCAGGATCATCTTGTCATGGGCGATGGCATCCACCTTGTCGTCCTTGATGGCCTGCACCGCATCATCTGTACGCTCGACGGCTATAACATCCACATCGATGCGCTCGGCGCGAATAGCGGCCTTGATGGCATTCTGCGTGGTTGAGCCTTCAATGACGGCAATGCGTTTTCCGGACAGTGCCTCAATGCTTGGCACAGACTGGACGTCTGCAACCGCAACAGAAGCGCCGGACGCAAAGAACGGGACAGAGAAATCTACTCGCTCGCGGCGACCAAGAGTAACGGTGGTGGCTCCGCATTCCATATCCGCGCGCCCGCTGACGATGGTATCAAGCCGCGACTGGACAGTGACCGGCACGTAGTCGATGGAAATGAGTGGCACCTGTACCTGAGTTGCCAGCTCTGTGACGACTGCGCGGCACAGGTCAATTGACAGACCTGCGGGAATGCCATCGTCGCCCGCAAAGGAGAACGGGGCGAGGTCTTCCACAGTTGCAATTGTGATGCGCCCGTCTGCGGCGATCTTCTCAAGCGTTCCTGCTCCCGCTGTGCCGGGCAAACTGAAGCCTGCAATCGCGATGGCTGAGACGGCGAAGGCGGCAATACCCTTGGTGCGGGTGCGGTCAAGAAGTGTGGACGTACGCGACATGCATTGGCTCCAGTCAGCAAAAAAATTAGCTGTTGGAGCTGACCTTGCCACCGGACCCGCGGGCTGACCAGACCTGTTTGACCGTTAACCGTAACTAGGTCTGCACAAGCACATTTTTGAACTGCCAGGGGTCACTTTCGTCCAGATCTTCAGCAAAGAAGCTCGGGCGCCCCTCAAGGGGTGTCCAGTCCGAGTAGAAGCCTTTGACCGGCCCCAGATAGGGCAGCTGCACCTCGAGGCAGCGTTTGTAGTCCAGCTCATCGGCTTCAACGATCCCGGCATTGGGGTTTTCGATGGCCCAGACCATGCCCGCGATGACGGCAGATGTGACCTGCAGGCCGGTGGCATTCTGGTAAGGGGCCAGTTGCCGGGTTTCTTCGATGGACAGCTGAGATCCGTACCAGTAGGCGTTTTTTGCGTGGCCATAGAGCAGCACGCCCAGCTCATCGATGCCGTCCACGATCTCGTCTTCATCAAGAATGTGATAGACGGCTTGCGGTTTGCCTTCGTTGCCGAACAGTTCGTGCAGGGACACGACTGCGTCATCGGCCGGATGGTATGCGTAGTGCACGGTGGGGCGATATTCCGGGCTGGTGCCTTCGCCGATGGTGAAAAAGTCCGCGATCGAAACGCTTTCGTTGTGAGTCACAAGAAAGCCATGCTGGGCACCGGGGGTCGGGCACCATGTGCGCACTTTCGTGGCGCCGCCGGGCTGCGTCATGTAGATCGCAGCCTGGCAGCCGGATCCGTCCTTTTGGTGATGCGCGTTGTCCGGCATCCATTTTTCATGGGTGCCCCATCCAAGTTCGGCGGGTTGCTGACCTTCAGAAATAAATCCGTCCACGGACCATGTGTTGACGAAGGTGCCTAGTGGTTTTGGTGTTTTTGCGCGCTGGGTATCCCGTTCGGCGATGTGAATGCCTTTGGTGCCGGTGCGCTGCATGAGCCGGGCCCAACCTTCACGGTCATGGGCCGCGGGCTCTTCAAACTCAAGACCGAGATCCGTTGCCAGGTTGACAAGTGCCTGCTTGACGAAGAACGAAACCATGCCGGGATTGGCGCCGCAGCATGAGACTGCTGTTGTGCCGCCTGGATTGTTGCGCTTTTCCGTCCGGGCTGTTTCACGCAACACATAGTTGGTGCGCTCCGCCGGGTCATTGTCCTGATTGACGTAGAAGCCAAACCACGGTTCCACCACCGTATCGATGTAAAGCACGTCGATTTCCCGGCACAGACGCATGACGTCAACCGAGCCGACATCTACGGAGAGATTGACGCAGAAACCCTGGCCTTCACCTTCTGTAAGCAGCGGCGTCAGGACGTCTTTATAGTTTTCGCTGGTGACCTCGCGCTGGACGAAGCGCACGCCATGCTTCTCCGCAAGGGCCTTCCCTGCATCACTGGGATCAATGATGACCATGCGGCTTTTGTCGAACTCGAAGTGACGTTCGATCAACGGGAGCGTGCCACGGCCAATGGAGCCGAAGCCGATCATGACGATGGGGCCGGAGATACTGTGATAGGCGGGCCAGTTCTGATGATCGCTCATTGCAGGTGTCTTCCTTGAAGGGGCCGTCTTTGGATCAGATGATGTACGACTTGAGGGGGGCAAACCCGTTGAAGCCGTTCGAGGCATACGTGGTGG
>JBCBUN010000288.1:0-3394 GCA_039818145.1 Pseudomonadota bacterium | reverse complement strand
TGACAAATGCGATGGCTGCACCGCCGAAACCACCGATGAGATAGCCGATGCCCAGAAAGAGGGCGGTCATTGCCGCAATGAGGACGCCTGTCCGCAAACTGTTGGCCATTTTGTGCTCCTGCCTACGCCACACACCAGAACGGCGCACCCCGTCAGCTGTCATGCTGGTTTGGATGCTGCCACAGGAAGGCCTATATCCTTCCTCAAAATCCCGCCGATTGCCCCTTTGGCCCCATAGAACAATATATGGAGCCGGCATGTGGCGGCTTCAAGACGAGTGAGACCAATGAGCGACGAGACCCCTGACCAGCCTTCCCGAGAAACACAGGACCCTCCCAAGGTGCTGTCGCCGGCAGCCCGCCGTGCGCTGGCTGAAGCCGAGGAACGACGTGCGGCGGCGGACAAGATCGCTAAGGAGCGGCCGACCGAAATCAACGGACCGTCGGGGGAAGAGCCGACGCGTTTTGGTGACTGGGAACGCAACGGGATTACATCCGATTTCTAGGTTCCCGAATTTCAGAGATTTGGCGTGTTGAAAGACTGGTGGCGCAAATGGCGCCCGCTCATTCTCGTGTTCGCTCTGGCACTGGTTTCCGTCTTTGCGTTTCCGCTGCTGCCGGACCGCTACGATCCGTCCACGCCGATTGACCTCACTGTTGAACCCAACTTCGTGACGCCATTGAAACTGGCGCGTATCAAGCGTTCCTTTCCCGCCTGCGTAAACGCTGTGCGGGCGGCTGGTCTTGAGGTGGATGATCACAGCATTGCCAGTGACAAGCCGGGCTGCGGCATGGATCAGGGGTTGCTGCTCAAGCAGGCGCGCTATCGCTATGGCGGCGGCATTACGATTACCTGTCCGATGATGGCTGCGCTTGCCCAATGGGAACTGCACGTGGTGGCACCAGCGGCACAGAAACATCTGGGTACGGATGTTTCCCGCGTTGTGCATTTTGGCACATATTCCTGCCGCAACATCAATGGAGCAGCCACGGGGCGACGCAGCGCCCATGCCACGGGTCAGGCGCTGGATGTGGGCGGGTTCTGGATGGCGGACGGCCAGCAGGTATCCGTGCTCAATGACTGGGACGGAAGTGGAAGCAAATCGGCGTTTCTTCAAGAGGTGCGCGATGGATCATGCGACCTCTTCAAGACAGTTCTGTCGCCGGACTACAATGTGAACCACAAGGACCACTTTCACTTTGAGGTCGGTGGCTGGGGCATCTGCCGGTAGCGGGGGCACTATTTGTCCTGCATGGCCGAGCGCCGCCGCGACAGCGACAACGCCAGTCGTGGCGGGAAGTGACGCAGGATCGACGCTGTTACGCGGTTGGCCCGCCCGGGAATGATTTGCGCCAGGCCTTTTTCGCTGGCTTCGTACGTCTCGGCAACAACGTCGGGTGCCTGCATCCACATCCAGCCGGGCATCTTGTCCACGGTCTCCTGCACACCGGCGGTGGTGTGGAACTCAGAACGGGTGAAGCCGGGATTGACGGCGGTGACGTGTACGCCCGTGCCTTCGGTTTCCAATGACAGGCTCTCAGACATCTTGATGAGGAAGGCCTTGGATGCGCCATACATCGTATGACCAAGTGTGCCGGGAGCAATACCTGCAAGCGACGCCACATTGATGATGCGCCCATATTTGCGCTCAAGCATGGCGGGCAACGCCAGGCGGCACAAATGGGCATAGGCCGTGACCATGATCTGTATGAAGTCGCGGTGCTCGTCCCAGTCATAGTCGACGAAGTGATCATTCATGCCGTAGCCTGCGTTATTGATCAGTACGTCAACCTGAAGTCCGCGTGCGGTGATCTCGGCCCAGATGGCATCTGGTGCTGCGGGGTCTGCCAGATCAGCTGTGATCGTCTCGCACTTGATGCCATGGGCAGCGGAGAGTGCTGATGCAATCTCCGTCAGGCGATCAAGGCGTCGGGCGGTCAGGATGAGGTCATAGCCCTTGGCTGCATAGAACTCAGCGAAGCATTTTCCGATGCCCGCCGAGGCGCCGGTGATGAGGGCTGTTTTCCTGATCATGACGCATCGTCCTTGGTTGCGATTGCTACACTGGGTATCGCTGCATAGCACACGCTCATGGGTTCACCGGTCAAGCTGCGGTGGCCATGGAATGCCGATTAGACGTCCAGCCTGAATGCCTTGCCGTTGCGCACAATCCGCCCTGCTGTTGGCGTCGCCCAGTGGGTGCCCATGATGAGCGTGGGGCTGCCTGCGTATTTATCGAAGAAGGCCTTGCGGGTGGCGTCCGCCGCTTTCTGGTCTGTGTCGAAGCCCGACGACCATTCCGGATGCGCAAGTTGGCAGGGGTGATGCGAGATGTCGCCGGTGATCACTGCGGTTTCACCGCGGGATGTGATTTCCACGGACACGTGGCCTGGCGTGTGGCCGGGTGTCGGGATCAGCCGCACACCGTCCGCCACCTGATAATCCATGGGCACCAGGACCGCGAGGCCGGCATCAAATATAGGCTTGACGCTGTCGTCCATGATCTGTGCCTGCGCGGCGTCACCTTCGGCTTCCCAATGCTCGTACTCGGTTTCGCCCATCAGGTAGCGGGCTGCGGGAAAGGTCGGAACCCAGGCGTCACCAACTTTCATCGTGTTCCAGCCCACATGGTCCACATGCAGGTGGGTGCACAGCACCGTGTCGACGCTGTCCGGCGCCCAGCCCGCCTTGACCATGTCGTCCAGAAAGCCGGTCTGCATATTGTCGAAGAAGGTGCCGGGGCGCGACTTGCCGTTGCCGACACAGGTGTCCACCACGATGCGGGTTTGCGGTGTCTCGATCAGCAGGGCGTGGATCGCCGCAACAATGTGCCCGTCGTCATTGGCCCAGTGCGGGTTGAGCCAGTCGATCTGCTTGATCGCATCAGGATAGGCTGCCTCGACCATGGTCCCTTCGCCGCCGCCAGGCATCGGCCCTTCGAACTCGGTGATCTTCGTGATCGAGATATCGCCGATTTTCCACTGCTGCATGCTGTCCCCACCTGCCGTTGTTTCCTGTCATGTGGGAAGGCAGAACGGTAAGTGCAAGCAGAGGAAAAAATGCGCCCGCCGAGCGGTTTGGGTGCCTTAAAACCTTACCCGCTCTCACCACCCAGGTTCTGGCGGTTGTTGATCAGGTCGTCCACGACGCCGGGGTCAGCCAGTGTTGATGTGTCGCCGAGGTTTGAAAAATCATCTTCGGCAATCTTGCGCAGGATGCGGCGCATGATTTTGCCGGAGCGGGTTTTTGGCAGGCCGGGGGCCCATTGCAGCAAATCAGGGGATGCGATGGGGCCGATTTCCTTGCGCACGTGCTGGACGAGTTCCTTCTTCAACTCGTCTGACGGTTCCTCGCCCTGGTTAAGGGTCACATAGGCATAGATGCCCTGGCCCTT
>JBCBUN010000287.1:0-3403 GCA_039818145.1 Pseudomonadota bacterium | reverse complement strand
CTCGCGACCTGCATCCAACATGAGATGGACCATCTCGAGGGCGTCCTCTTCATTGATCATCTGTCGCGCATCAAACGCTCCATGATGCTGAAGAAGCTGCAAAAGGCGAAGAAACTCGCCGCCACCGCCTAGTTAGCACAAGAACCATAGACCGGAGACCGGCATGACGCTGCGCATCGCCTATATGGGTACGCCGGATTTTTCCGTTCCTGCGCTGTCGGAGTTGATTGCAGCGGGCCATGACGTTGTGGCGGTGTACTCGCAGCCTCCACGCAAATCCGGCCGTGGCATGACCCAGACGCCGACGCCCGTGCATGCCTTTGCGGAGGCACAGGGCATTGAAGTGCGGACACCTGAAAAACTGAAGAGCCCGGAAGAGCAGCAGGCGTTCCGCGATCTTGATCTGGATGTCGCGATTGTGGCCGCCTATGGGCTGATCCTGCCGCAGGCCATTCTGGATGCGCCACGACTGGGCTGCCTGAACATCCATGCTTCCCTGTTGCCGCGTTGGCGCGGGGCCGCCCCGATACAACGGGCGATCATGGCAGGGGACAAAGAAACCGGCGTGGCCATCATGCAGATGGAAGCCGGACTGGATACGGGTCCTGTGCTGCTGGCCGAACGCACACAGATTGGACCAACGGAAACGGCAGGCGAGCTGCACGACCGGCTGTCGCTCATTGGCGCCGGCCTGATGGTGCGGGCGCTGGCAGCGCTTGAACGCGATTCACTCGAATCCACACCGCAGCCCGACGACGGCGTGACGTACGCCGCTAAGATTGACAAGGCTGAAGCGCGCATTGACTGGACACGCCCTGCGCAGGAGCTGGACTGTCACATTCGTGGCCTCGCGCCCTTCCCCGGGGCCTGGTGTGAAATTGAGAAAGACGGCAAGACACAGCGCGTCAAAGTGCTGCGCGCTGAGCCCGTCGCCCATTCGGGCAACGCGGGCACAGCCCTTGATGATGCCCTGACCATTGCGTGCGGTGATGGTGCCCTGAGACTTCATCAGGTTCAGCGCGCGGGCAAAGGCGTTCAGCAGGCGGATGAATTTCTACGTGGCTTTGCGGTACCCGCCGGAACGGTCCTGTCGTGACGCAGCGCTACAAGCTCACCATTGAGTATGATGGCACGCCTTTTGTTGGCTGGCAGAAACAGGACAATGGGCGCGGCGTTCAGGATGCCATCGCCGATGCCATTCTGGGCTTTTGCGGAGAGCATGTGACGGTCGCCGGGGCGGGTCGGACAGATACCGGCGTGCATGCCCTTGGCCAGGTCGCCCATATTGATATTGAGCGCGAAACAGACGCGGACACGGTGCGAGATGCGATCAACTTCCATCTCAAGCCCCAGCCTATCTCCATCCTTGAAGTAAAAGAGGTCAGCGGAGACTTCGACGCGCGCTTTTCGGCGATAAAACGCCACTATCTCTACCGCATCATCAATCGACGGGCGCCGCTGACTGTTGATCGGCAACGGGCTTGGCAGGTGCCCGTGCCGCTGGATGCGCGGCTTATGGACGAAGCCGCGCAAACACTGGTCGGGAAGCATGATTTCACGACCTTCCGTGCGGCCCAGTGTCAGGCGGCCTCGCCGGTCAAGACGCTGGATGCGCTGGATGTGCGGCGTGAGGGAGAGGCGATTGTCATCACGGCGCGCGCACGCTCCTTCCTGCATAACCAGATCAGATCTTTTGCCGGTACGCTGAAGTCTGTGGGCGAAGGCAAAATGAGCGTGGGTGATGTGCGGGCGGCGCTTGAAGCGCGTGACCGGTCGAAATGCGGGCCGGTAGCACCGCCGGACGGACTTTATCTGATGCAGGTCGACTACAGCTGACTATCAAAGATCAATGATCTCGACGGCGTTTTCGTCGATTTCACTGCCAAAGAAAATCCGGCCCACGCGCGCAAACCGCTCGGCACCATCTGTTGCCAGAAACCGCACCGCGCCCTTTTGATCCTTTGATGCTGCGTTCCCACCCAATGCCTGGGCCACCGCCTGAGCCGTTGTGGTCGCGGAATCCACCACCGTCACACCTTGCGGCAGTTCCTTGCGGATCGCGTCGGCCAGCACCGGAAAATGCGTACACCCCAGAACCAGCGTGTCAGGACGGTCGTCATCCGCAAACAGGGGCTCAAGGTAGGTGCGTGCAGCCTCGCTGGTTGCCGCTGAAGACGTCCAGCCTTCCTCTGCAAGGGCAACAAACACTGTGGCCGCTGCCTGGGTTACCTGCGCATTGGGTGCGCGTTCGTGAATTGCCTTGGGATACGCCGCGCCGCGGACGGTTCCCTCGGTGGCGATGATTGCAATGCGGCCGGATTGGCTAGCAATGATGGCTGCTTCCGCACCGGGCTCAACCACACCTATCACGGGAACAGGGGCAAACTTCTCAGCCAGCAACGGCGTGCCCACAGCACTTGCGGTGTTGCATGCAATGACAAGGAGCTTGATGTCACGGGCGATCAAGGCGTCCGCAGCCTGCGTGGCATATCGCACCACTGTGTCTGCACTCTTGGTCCCGTAGGGGAGGCGCGCCGTATCGCCGAGATAGACAAGGTCCTCGTTCGGCAAGAGATCGTGGATCGCCTTCAGCACCGTGATGCCACCAACACCACTGTCAAAAACCCCAATGGGTCTTGCATCACTCATGGCTATAGCGGCCCGATGATGGCGTACTCAATGGCGGAGCTGATGAACAGGCTCAGGACCACATCAAGCGCCACAAATCCAATTGCAGTTCCGATGGGCGCACCCAGAACTTCGCGGGCGAGCAGAAAGCGGTACCAGACGACTGCAAGCACGAGCCCGAAATTTACCAAGACCGCCATCGCGATTGGGAAAATGCCAAGCAGGTACAACACGAAGTTCGGCACCATCACCAGCGAGATCGCCAGCGAAGACCAGTTGTAGACGATGATGTATGGCGACACGCGCTGCCCGACGCTGAAGAGTGGGGCGATAAATAGGATGGCAATGGGATAGGCGAACCACTCGATCCCCAGCGTTGCCAAATTTGAAATCAACAGAACCGAATAGCCCGGCGGCGTGCCGTCAATCTGGTCACGCATCTCGAACAGCATGCGGGTCTCCGCAGCCGACACGATGAAGTAGAGCGGCACCAGAAAAATGACCGCTCCAAACGATCGCCAGAAGGCATCCGCTGACAGGTCAAAGAAGCGGCTCGCGTCGGGATCGCGCCTGGCAATGGCAACAGAGCCTTCAATTGCGCGGAGCGCTTCAGAGAGGCTCGGCATGATTATGGCCGCCCTTGCCGCTCTGCGGCAAAGTCCGATGCGTTGGCGAAATAGCCTTCTATGACCTTTGCATAAACCGAAGCCAGCATTTCAACGTCCTGCACGGACACTCGTTCGTCCACCTTGTGCATTGTCTCGCCCACCAGACC
>JBCBUN010000286.1:0-3420 GCA_039818145.1 Pseudomonadota bacterium | reverse complement strand
CACACTTGATGCGGAAAACCTGTCTGCCAGCTCTGTGAGCGTCACGATTGATACCGCCAGCGTGGACTCGGGCTGGGATGCCCGCGACGAACACCTACGCGGCGATGATTTCTTCAAGGTAGAAGAGTTTCCGGACATGACGTTCGCATCCACAAGCGTCGAACCAACCGGTGACACAACAGCGAAAGTCACGGGCAACCTCACGATGCTAGGTCAGACCCACCCGGTGACGCTGGATGTGACCTTCAATCAGGCCGGAAAACATCCCTTCTCAGGCAAGTATGTGGCGGGTTTCTCGGCAACCGGCACTCTGGATCGCACCCAGTGGGGCATGGAGTACGGCGTTCCGGCCATCGGCAAGGATATTGACCTGATGATTCAGGCCGAAGGCATCCGCGCCGAGTAGAGGCGCATGGCAGTGTTGCGCCGCAACATTTCCTCGACATAGCCGCCCGCCGGGACTATACCGGCGCCAGCAAACGTCCTCACAAGAAGGGCGCGGAAATGGGAGGTCCCCGATTCCGCGCCCTTCTTGCATGCGTCTTTCGGATGAAGGCGCACACCGACCACCAGATGGATCAAAGACATGGCCGCCCAAGAACGCCGCAATATCGCGATTATCGCCCACGTTGACCACGGCAAGACCACAATGGTGGACAAGCTGTTCCAGGCATCAGGCATCTTCCGCGAAGGTCAGGAAGTCGAAGACCGTGCCATGGATTCCGGTGATCTGGAACGTGAGCGCGGCATTACCATCTCAGCAAAAGTCGCAAGCTTCGAGTGGCAGGGCGTCCGCATCAATCTTGTGGACACTCCCGGCCACGCCGACTTCGGCGGCGAAGTTGAACGCATTCTCTCCATGGTGGACGGCGTGTTGCTGCTGGTGGACGCGGCAGAAGGCGCCATGCCCCAGACCAAGTTCGTGACCATGAAGGCGCTCGCCCTCGGCCTGCGCCCCATCGTCGTCATCAACAAGATGGACCGCAAGGACGCCCGTCCCGATCACGTCCATGAAGCCGTGTTCGATCTGTTCGCGGGCCTCGATGCCAATGACGAGCAGCTGGACTTTCCGGTTCTTTATGCCTCCGCCCGCGAAGGCTGGGCCTCTGCGACCGAAGCCACATCAGGCGACAACATGGACGCGCTGCTTGATGCGATCATTGAGCACGTGCCCGCCCCAGCCGATCTTGAAAGCGAAGACGCGCCGTTTGAACTCCTCGCCACGGGTATCGAGTCGGATCCATTCCTCGGACGCCTCCTGTCGGGCCGCATCAAGGCCGGCACCATAAAGCCCAACATGACCATCAAGGTCCTGACCCGCGACGGCGAAGAGCGTGAGCGCGGCCGGGTTACCAAGGTGCTTGCCTTCCGCGGCCCCCTGCGTGAGCCGGTGGAAAGCGCCGAGCCGGGTGACATTGTTGCCATCGCCGGGCTCAAGGCTGCAACCGTGTCTGACACGCTGTGCGATGTCTCCATCAACACACCGCTCGATTCCAAGCCTGTCGATCCGCCGACCCTTGCCATTACCATGATGGTGAATGACAGCCCGCTGGCGGGCCGCGAAGGCTCCAAGGTGCAAAGCCGCGTCATCCGCGAACGTCTGCTGCGCGAAGCAGAAGGCAATGTGGCGATCAAGATTTCAGAAGTACCCGGCGGCGACGCCTATGAGGTAGCTGGCCGTGGTGAGCTTCAACTCGGCATTCTCATCGAGACCATGCGCCGCGAAGGGTTTGAGGTATCGATCTCGCGCCCTCGCGTTCTCATGCGCGAAGATGAGAACGGCCAGAAGATCGAGCCCGCCGAGGAAGTTCAAATCGATGTGGACGAGGAATATACGGGCGTCGTTATCGACAAGCTGACCCAGCGCAAGGCCGAGCTGATGGGCATGGTCCCGTCCGGTGCCGGAAAAACACGCCTTACCTTCATCTGCCCTGCCCGCTCGCTCATTGGCTATCAGGGTGAATTCCTGACGGACACGCGCGGCACAGGCATCATGTCACGCATCTTCCATGGCTGGGTGCCTTATGTGGGCGAGATCGGCGGCCGTCATCACGGCGTCCTCATCTCCAACAGCGATGGTGAAGCCGTCGGCTATGCTCTGTGGAATCTTGAGGAACGCGGCAAGATGTTCATCACGCCTGGTACCAAGGTTTATCAGGGCATGATCATCGGCGCGAATTCGCGGCCGGACGATCTGGAAGTGAACCCTCTCAAGGGCAAGCAGCTGACCAATATCCGCACCCAGTCCAAGGACGAAGCCGTGCGCCTGACACCGGTTCAGCCCATGGCACTGGAGCAGGCCATCTCCTACATCGGCGATGATGAACTGGTGGAAGTGACGCCGGAAAACATCCGCCTGCGCAAGCGCTACCTGGACCCGCATGAGCGCAAACGCCACCGCAATGCGGCGGCAGCTCAGTAGGACCACATTAAGGTCGCTCAAGGCACCGATTTCATCTTGTCGTGGCAGGCCGGGGACGCTACCCAAGGCCCATGAGCGATGATCTGAAACACATTGAGTCTTTCATCCACTCCCTCGCAGACGCGTCCGGTGCGGCCATCATGCCGTACTTCCGCACGCGGCTGGACGTGGACAACAAACTGTCCGACGGCAAGTTTGACCCGGTGACAGAAGGCGATCGCGCCGGCGAACGTGCAATCCGCGCGTTAATCGACAGCGAGCATCCCGACCACGGCATTCTGGGCGAGGAGTATGGCCTCAAGGAGGGCCCGTCGCCGATTTCCTGGATCATCGACCCCATCGACGGCACCCGCGTTTTCATGTCCGGCCTGCCCACATGGGGCACGCTGATCGGTGCCATGCAGAACACGGTGCCGGTCGTTGGTGTGATGGATCAGCCTTACACAGGCGAGCGTTTTATCGGCGGACCGTCCGGCGCCAGGTTGATAACACGCAACGGCGAACAGGCAATGACATGCCGCGCGTGTGAAAACCTGAGCAACGCCGTGCTGGGCGCAACAGACCCGCGCATGTTCGCTCAGTCACCGGACAAGGACGTGTTCAGGACCCTGTCAGACAGCGTGAAACTGCTGCGCTATGGCGGTGACTGCTACAACTACGCCATGGTTGCTCTTGGACAGATGGACCTCGTGGTTGAGGCACATAATCAGGCCTATGACATTCTGCCGCTCGTGCCGATTGTCGAAGCCGCGGGCGGCATCGTCACCGACTGGGCTGGACGACCATTGCGCTCAGGAGCTGATTTTGACCGCAGCAAAGGCAAGATGATTGCCGCAGGCGACACGCGCATTCACCAGGCTGCTGTGGAAATCCTGTCTCCGGCAGCCTAGGCCAGCACGCTTTCCGCAAAGCTATCAAACGCGGTCCAGAATGGAGCCTGTAGTTCGTCACGCTCCATCAGAATTTCATGCTTGCAGCCGTCGCATTTGAGATAGGTC
>JBCBUN010000285.1:0-3429 GCA_039818145.1 Pseudomonadota bacterium | reverse complement strand
CACATCCCAGATCGCCACCCATGGCATCCAGAGCGATGGTAATGCTGCTGGCCAATAAGAACTCCGCTTCAAATCAGTTGTCCGGCTGGCTCCGGGACAGGACCCCGGGGCCGGAACAGGAATGAATGCCTGCAGCCATAAATAGGAAACGAATCCAGCAAAAAGGACCCCCGCGCAGGCGGCGTGCAACATAAAGCAACGCAGCAGCAACTCAACCTTGGCGCTAACTATTTGTTTTTATTGATCTTTGCCGTTGGGCTTCAAAGCAGCCAAGGCAGCAAATGGAGACGGTTCCTCAGGCGTTGTCGCCTCTTCGGGAATCGCTGCCCCTGCCTTTCGCGGATAGGGATCAATGGCGAGGGATAGATACTGAACCGTGATGTCGCCCGCATCGAAACTGGTGCCGGTCTCCCCACCCAAGGGTTCTGGCGCGTCTTCATCCGGCGACACATCAATTTCCTGACCCGGCTTGGGGGCCTCAATCATCTTTGCCGGCAGGAAGGTCGCTTCAAACTCATCACGCACCGTGGCAGGCACAGGCTCAAGCGTGACAACACAGGTCTGGACCACATCCGCCTCAAACGAGGCTGTCATTCGCGCGCCGGAGCCACGCCACGGACGCACGGCGATGCGAATATCGAACCGGTCAATGGCCTGCAGACCAAGGCGCTCCGCCACAGCGGCCATCTCGGCGTCTGTTGGCCGGATGGGCCGCTCTATGCCCGTCGCAGGCAGGGATGCCACATCCACAACATAGGAGTATTCGGGCACCTGCGCGTCATCAGAACCAGTGTCAGCCATGTGTGTTCACCTTGGGAAACTCAACCCGCCCTTCGCTGATCACGTCGATTGGTTGAGAAGCCAATGACGCCTGAGCGACGCGCAGATAGGACGCCAGAGCCGCAAGATTGTCAGGGTCCGATTTCGTATCCGCAAAAATGTTTCGATCAATTGCTTCGATCAACGCGGCATCATTGGGCTGGGCCAGTGCCTCGTCATAGGCTTCGCCCCGCCCGTAAAATTTGGCAGCCATCTTCTGAATGCGCTTGCTGATCCCCATGTCGCCCACCCCCAGCTCACGAAGCGCATGGTCCATGTCACGGAACATGTGGTCGAAAAGTTCCTGGGACAGTTCACCCGCCGCCTCATCTCCGTCACGAAGCCGTGCCACAACGAGGTAGCAGTGCATCACGAGCATGTCGAAGCGCCCGTCCACGCTATCCGGGACACCCAGATCCGCATAGAAATGCGGGTCACGCGATTGCGTCATGATCGTGGTGTATAGCGCCTCCAGCACCGGCTGGTGACTCTTGTCAGCCCGGAATGGGGCCAGGATGCGGTCTAAAACCATGGTCGTCCTCTCTGGTGCGCTCCAACATGTGAAGGCGCAGCCTGCATTAAGCCCAAATGTCCCTCTTGCCAAGAAGGCGCTTGCTCTTCATGAATTGGCATATGATTTGGTGCGCCGGGCGAGATCGTCGATCTTTGTCTCAGCGCCCGCCATCTACGGCCCGCCATCTACGGAGAGTAAAGTGCGCACGCAATCCCCGATTTCACTGTGGCTCATGGGCGCAGGCACCGGCCAGGTCTTGACCAGCAGAGCCCTCAAAGGGACTGCTCTGGCGGTTGTGCTGGCCACAGGACTGGCTGCATGTGTGCCAACGGTCACCCAGCGCGGCTACGTGCCAAACGAAGACCTGATCTCCGAAATCCGTGTCGGCATCGACAATAAGGACAGCGTGCTCACCAGTTTTGGCTCACCCTCCACCGTGTCCACCGTGGAAGGTGACTCCTGGTATTACATCTCAAGCATCCACGAACAGCTGATGTTCTATCGCGAAGAGGCCGTGGATCGTGAAATCGTGGCGGTCTATTTTGACGAAAACGAAAACGTCAAACAGCTTGGCTATTACGGTCTGGAAGACGGCAAGATCGTCAATTTCATCAGCCGCGAAACCCCCACCCGCGGCAAGGAACTGACCTTCCTGCAGCAGATGTTCGGTAACCTTGGCCGCTTTGGCGGTGCAACGCGTGCCGACCCCACGCCAGGCCTCTAATCCTTGGCTGATGGTGCTCATACCCGTGAGGGCGGCTGTCGCTGTGGACAGCTTCGCTTTCGGGTACCCTGGCCACCAATGATCACCATGGCGTGCCACTGCACCGGCTGTCAGAAGATGACCGGCGGGCCCTACTCGCTCAGCGCCATGGTTGCCGGTGACACATTTGAAGTCACCAAGGGTCGGACGGTTGTTGGCGGCCTGAAGGGCGACGAGATAGACCACATGTTCTGTCCCGACTGCATGAGCTGGGTTTTTACCCGGGTGATGGACGGCGCCTTCATCAATGTGCGTTCTCCGATGCTGGACGATACGTCAGGAACGCAGCCCTTCATTGAGAGCTACACAAGCGAGAAGCTGGATTGGGTAAAGCTTGATACCCCGCATAGCTTTGAGACGTTTCCCGAGATGGATGACTATCTGGCGGCGATTGAAGAGTTTGCCGGGCGCGGCTGAGTTGCCATCCCACGGCATGACCGGGGATCAAGCGTCTTGCGGATGTGATCCAAGTGATCCTAGCCCCAAAAGAAAAAGGCGGCGCCCCGGTTGGGACGCCGCCTTCTTTGTTTTCAATGGTCTGACGCTTAGTGCGCCAGAACAGCCAGCAGCAGCAGAGCCACGATGTTCGTGATCTTGATCATCGGGTTCACAGCCGGACCGGCAGTGTCCTTGTAGGGATCACCAACCGTGTCGCCTGTCACAGCAGCCTTATGGGCGTCTGAGCCCTTGCCGCCATGGGCACCGTCTTCAATCACCTTCTTGGCGTTATCCCACGCACCGCCACCGGCAGTCATGGAGATGGCCACGAAGAGACCGGTCACGATCACGCCCAGCAACATTGCGCCGAGAGCAGAGAACGCCGCCGACTTGTCGGCAACCCAGGAGATGATGAAGAACAATGCCACAGGTGACAGCACCGGCAGCATGGACGGAACAATCATCTCGCGGATGGCAGCCTTGGTCAGCAGGTCAACGGCCTGGCCGTAGTCCGGCTTCTCCGTACCCTGCATGATGCCTGGCTTGGCTTTGAACTGACGGCGCACTTCTTCAACGATGGCGCTGGCAGAACGACCCACAGCCATCATGCCCATGGCACCGAAGAGGTACGGCAGCATGCCGCCGACCAGAAGGCCCACAACCACAAACGGGTTGGAGAGCGAGAAGTCGACATTGAGACCGGCAAAGTACGGATAGACATCCGGGCTTGCCGCAAAGAACTTGAGGTCCTCTGTGTAGGCCGCAAACAGCACCAGAGCACCCAGACCAGCGGACCCAATGGCGTAGCCCTTGGTCACGGCCTTGGTGGTGTTACCCACAGCGTCAAGCGCGTCAGTGGTCTTGCGGACGCTTTCGTCCAGCTCAGCCATTTCAG
>JBCBUN010000284.1:0-3442 GCA_039818145.1 Pseudomonadota bacterium | reverse complement strand
CACCACGCAGAACCCGCGCCGACAATCCCTGCAAACAGCACGACGCCGGTCAGCTTGAGAAATGATGCAAGACGGAACATGGGCGGCAATGAGCTTTCTTGGCGACCGGGAGGGCGTGGCAGTCAGATGAGCCCAGCTTACCCGCGCAAAGGTGCCGGATTCCAGAGCTGGATTGCGCCACGGTTAACCGCTGCGAACATCAATCATCGCGGTTACGAAACACACTGCGATCCATCCGGCGCGACCGTGTCTGGGTTGGTTCCGGCGCGGCGGCCTGAAGCGTTGGAGCGGCGGCCAGAGCGTTGGAGAGCCCCGTCAGCTTGCCTCGCAATGCGGAGTAACTCGGGGCCACCGGCACTTCCGCCACCGGTATTTCCTCGACCTCCGGTTCAGGCGCCCGATATTGCGACGGGTGCGGTTTGACCCAGATAGGCGTGTAGATCTTGCGCCGTGGTTTGCCCTCATGGGCGGCGGTCATGAAGTTGGCCCATGTTGATGCGGGCAATGTCCCGCCATAGACGCGATCCATTTCCGAGTTGTCGTCATTGCCCATCCACACACCAGCCACGAGATCCGCCGTATAGCCGACAAACAACGCATCACGATTATCATTGGTCGTGCCGGTCTTGCCCGCCGCCTCGCGTGTGCCCAAAGAGGCCCTCTTGCCGGTCCCGATCGAGAGCACGCGCTTGAGCATTTTCGTCATTGTCTGAACATCGCGCGTGGTGGCCACCTTGTTCAGGATAGGTGTCAGGTTCGCGCCTTCATCCACCTGCTCCTCACCGGAATTGTTTTCCCGATAGGGCGGCGGCATGGCACCGATGATGTTGCGCGCCCGCTCATAGAGCACGTCGCCATCCACATTGGAGATCCGGATGATGCCGTGCGCAGGCGCTTCATAACCACCATTCGCCAGGGGCACATAGGAGCCGGTGAGTTCATGTAGCCGCGTCCCCATGGCACCCAGTGCCAGCGATGGATGGGCGGGCAGTGGCGTCGTAATGCCTGACGCCCGGGCATAATCCGCCACCTTGTCCAGCCCGACCTTGTATCCCACACGCACCGCAATCGTGTTGACCGAATAGGCAATGGCATTGCGCATTTGCATCCAGCCGCTGTAGCGCTTGTTGGCATTGAGGGGCTTCCACCCGTTGATCCGTACCGGGCGATCAACAATGCCGCTATAGGGCGTGTAGCCGTTTTGAAGCGCTGCCATATAGACCAGTGGCTTGAACGCGGAGCCGGGCTGCCGAACCGCCTGTGTTGCGCGATTGAACTGGCTTTCAAGATAGTCCCGTCCGCCGACCATGGCTTTCACAGCACCGCTGTGATCCAGTGCCACGAGCGCGCCCTGGTCCACTTTGGCATTGCTTCTCAAACCGTCGAAAGTTGCTGCCAGTGCCTCTTCGCCCATGCGTTGCAGTTCCGGGTCGAAGGTGGTCTCCACCACCAGTTCGCGCGGCGGGCCATCCACAAAAAGAGGCATCCGCGAATACACCCAGTCCACGAAGTAGGACGCCCGAATATCCGGCGACCGTTCCTCTAGCTCCACAACGGCAGGTGCTGCGCGTGCCGCTTCAATCTCAGCGGCCGTCATCCAGCCCGTCTCTTCCAGCTTCTCAAGAACCAGCGCAGCGCGACCTTGCGCCCGTGGAAGGTCTTTGGCGGGTGAGAGCTGTGCAGGAGCCTTGGGCAAACCGGCAATGAGCGCAGCTTCGCTCACGGTCAGATCACGCACGCTCTTACTGAAATACACCTTGGATGCCGCTTCAACCCCATAAGCTCCGGCACCCAGATAAATCCGGTTGAGATAAAGCCCGAGAATTTCATCCTTGGTCAGCTGCTGTTCGAGCCAAAAGGCCAGCGCTGCTTCCTGCGCCTTGCGGGTGAAAGTGCGTGACCCGTCGAGATACAGATTGCGCGCAAGCTGCTGGGTAATGGTGCTGCCGCCTTCAACGATGCCGCCGGCTGCAAAGTTTGCCTGCGCCGCGCGCAGCACACCCAGAATATCCACGCCCCAGTGCCGGTAGAAACGCCGGTCTTCCATCGCAAGCACCGCCTGCACCAGATAGGGCGGCATCTCAGACAGCGGCACAGTCTCTTCCTGCCGGTAGCCGCGATGGGCCAGCAGGTCACCATTGGCGTCCAGAAATGTGACGTTCACATTGCCGTTCGCAATGCTGCGGATGGACCATGGGTCCACCTTGCCCGGCAGCCCCAGCGCCAGTGGCATCATCATGATCACCAGCAACGTCGCGAACGACGAGAACAGCATCAGCCGAAAGCCGCCCCCCATGCGTCCGCGCCGAATGGCCTTGGCGTCATCATCGAGTTTTTGGTCTTTGTTCGGCCGGACACCCGTTGTGGCCAGCGGTGCGTAGCCAAGGGCCAGATCGGGCGTGTCGTCAAACCGGTCGCTGCTGACAAAATCGACGCGCGATTGCACATCCGCGGGATGTGATGATCCCGTCGGCGGCCACGAGCCATGCAGCCCGCTGTCGCGATTGTCGTTGTGCGTCCCCATCGCCCCCAAAGGCCCCGTCTAGACCCTGCGCTCATATTAGCTCTGTCCCGCACGACCGCGGGACGGTATTGGTCAGATTAAATCCTATTTGGACCGCATCGCGACCCCCAAAATCATCGAGCAAAACTAGTCGGAACAGCCCGGCAAACAAAGAATTTCGGCAATTCGAGGTAAACGATGAACACCCGTTCACCATCCACCCCCCGCTCCGGCGCCACGAGCGGCCCCGCCCAGCCGTTCTGGGAGACCAAGAAACTGGCTGACATGACCACGTCAGAGTGGGAAAGCCTGTGTGATGGCTGCGCCCGCTGTTGCCTTATCAAGCTGGAAGACGAAGACACCGGCGACATCGAAACCACCAACATCGTCTGCCACCTGCTGGACCAGGATCTGTGCCGCTGCACAGATTACGCAAATCGTACAAAACGCGTCCCCACCTGCATCAAACTGACCCCGGGCAACGTGGCTGCGATAAAATGGATGCCAACCTCCTGCGCCTACCGACGCCTCGCCGAGGGCAGGGGCCTCGCCAGCTGGCATCCGCTGGTTTCCGGCGATCCGGAGAGCATCCACCTGTCCGGAATATCCGTCCAGGGCAAGGTCATCAGCGAAGAAGGTATCCCCGAAGATGAGCTGGAAGACTATCTGGCGATTTGGGAGGACGGCGACGAATAGGCGCGAAACAAGAAAAAAAGTACGAAATATGTAGATTTTATTGACCCCATAACGGTCCTCAAGCAGATGATGGTTCTTGGGAAGTGGATCGCCACCATGTCTGGCGGTGACAACGAGTCGGACATTTGCGGTCTCTGCCACGTCCTGTTGAACCGTGCGGTCGAAGCTATTGAGCACACCACAAGACACAATTCCCCGCATCCCATTTACGGATCAGGTGGGTGGTTGGAGGTCTGTGTCGAG
>JBCBUN010000283.1:0-3444 GCA_039818145.1 Pseudomonadota bacterium | reverse complement strand
AGTGGTTCTGACCCTCAAGAACGGTCACGGTCAGGGGGGCGGACGTGAAATGGGCCTCCATGTACGGCACATTCTGGAACGGTGTCAGATTATCCTGCGTTCCGTGCACCACCTGAATTGGCATTTTGAGGTCTGCCATCAGGGGCGCAAGGGCTTGCAGTTCAGCCTCCAGCACCAGCAGTTCACGGTTTGCATTTCGGATCATGCGCGGAAGCACATGGCGGATGCCCCACCATTCGCCAATCGGCTGCATGAAATGGATTTCTTCCAGGGCGGGATCCAGCGAGCCTGCCACGATCACAAGGGCCTTGACGCTGTCCGGGCGCAATACGCCAAGCATGGTGGCAACCGGTCCGCCCAAAGAATGTCCAACGACAATGACGCCCTTGCGATTTGCCGTGTCAACGAGAGGCGCAAGGGCTTCTGCCTGATCTGCAAGGGATGTCACCGCATCGTCGGGTCCGCTTTCGCCAAACCCCGCGCGGTCCACGGCCACATATTCAAAGCCGTCCGGTACATCTGCGAGATAGTCTTCCCAGGCTCCGGCTGACCCCGGCGTCCCATGAATGAAGATGACGCGTGTACCGTTCGCGTCGCCCGCGCGCTGGGCAACCATCTGCGTGTCGTTCCACTGATAGCGGATCAGATCTTTTTCCTCGGCCGCATTCGCTCCGGCAAATTGTGTTGCGCCTGTAAGGCTCGCAGCGATGAGGCCCAATGTGTGCAACGAGCGGGATCTGCGCTTGCGATCATCGGCAGATGGGAGAGGCGCCTTTTTCGTAACGCGAGTGGAAGCAGGCGACGTCATCAGGGAACTTACCTTAAGCAACGGGTCGGCGTGGTCTGATGGGTCCCGGTCTAGGCAGGTCCGCCGGGCAGGCCGCGGATTTCGCCATCCTCACCGCGCACCATTGCGCGGCTCTGCCGAAGCGCAACCGCGTGGCCGGGCATTTTGTCAGATGGTTTCTTTGCCGAGGGTTTTGAAGACCGAGCAAACAGAACCAGGATGCCGACTAGCAGCATGGACGCCCCAAAAACGATAGCGCCGGGACGGCTGGTCTGAAGTATCTGCCATACACCTGCACCGCCTAGAGCTGCGATGATGAGAAAAGTAATCAGCTTGGTGCGCATAATGTCCTCCCTGCGGGCCGGATACCGGCCTTACTTCAGATAGGTGAGCACTTGTGCCGATACCAGACAAGTATACATGACCCTGATCAAATCCGCTCGATGGAGGATCTGCGCCGCTGACGCATGGCGGGTGTGACAGGAACAGGCTTTCCTCGCCCATTTCGCGTGATAGCGTGCCGACCCCTTCTGTATCGGGCATCACCCGCAATACCTCATTTGGCCTGTCCCATGAGCCTGTTTTTAATCTCTGCTGAGCGCCTGGCGCTCTATCGCGCGCATCTTTCAGAGCTGGTGCGTCTTGCGGCGCCTACAATGGTGCAGCGCGGCGGCGTGCTGACCATGTCAGTGGTGGACACGGTCATGGTTGGCAATTTTTCATCAGAGCAGCTGGCTTTCCAGGCCATTGGCCATGTGCCCTATGCCTTTGTGATGCTTTTTCTCCTGGGCGGTATCATGGGGCAGCTGGTTGTCACCTCCAACGCCTACGGGGCGGGGGAACATGCCGCCTGCGGTGCCGCGTGGCGACGGGGCGTGCCTTATGCATTTGGCCTGGGCTGCCTTGGTCTCATCTTCTGTGTCTTCGGCGGACCGATCCTGTCACTTACGGGGCAGTCGGATGAACTGGCGCTGGAAGGCGGCAAGGTCAGCATTGTGCTTGGTATTGCGCTACCGTTCCTGTTGATGACGGTGGCGGGTGGTTACTTCCTGGAAGGCATCAAGCGGCCGTTGCCCGGCATGATCATCATGATCGCAGCCAATCTGCTTAATGTGCTGGCCAACTGGGTGCTGGTGTTCGGCGTCGGGCCGTTTCCGGCCATGGGAGCTGTCGGCTCTGCGGTGGCCACGGCAACCGTCTGGACGTTTCAGGCGCTGCTGGTCAATTTGTACATCTGGCATCTGCATGATGGCGACATGTTCGGCATTCGTCGCCGTGTGGCGGAAAGCTGGCGCGCCTTCTGGAACGGCGGCAAGCGCCAGCGTGAGTTGGGCTATGCGGCGGGCGCCAGCCTCGGTACCGAGAACGCGGCATTCTCCATCATGCAATTGATGGCCGGGTTGATGGGGCCGATAGCCCTTGCGGGCTATGCTGTGACGTTCAACGCCTTTGCCGTGGCCTTCATGGTGTCCATCGGCATTGGCACGGCCACGGCAGTGCGTGTCGGCTTCTATTATGGCCAACGCGACAAGGATCAAATGGCCGTGGCCGGCTGGACGGGTCTTGCCTTCAACCTGATGGTGATGACGGCGCTCGGGGCTATCCTGATCGTGTTTGCTGAACCCATTGCCAGTGCCTATGGCGACGACATGGAACTCATCGTGCTTGCAGCAGGCATGATCGCCTTCATTGCACTTGTTCTGCCGCTGGATACGGCACAGACCGTGATGGCCAGTGCGCTACGCGGCATGGGTGAAACATGGGTGCCGACAGGATTTCACCTGATCTCATATTTCGGGATCATGGTGCCGTTGGCCTGGTATCTGGGATTGCATCAGGAACGGGGCCCCATAGGACTGCTTGAAGCATTCCTTGTGGCCAGCGTCTTCTCCGCGACTGTCATCAGTCTGCGGTTCCGTTTCCTCGCAGCGCGAGGCGGTGCCGGGGGGCTGGCCAATTAGGCCAGCCCTCCAGTGGTGTCGGTATGCGCCTGCTATTCAGCGGCGGAAGAAAAATTCTCACCGGGAGGTGTGGGCACTGGCGTGTCCACGGTCGCGGTCACAGCAACGGTTTCAGCTTTGTTGGTGTTGTCCGCCTTGGGCGATGACTTTGCCTTGGGCTTGGACGCACGTTTTGCTTTCGCCTTGGCCTTTGTCTTAGGTGCGGCTTTCTTCTTCGCAGCCGTCTTCTTCGCTGCGGACTTGGTCTTGCGCTTGCGCTTGGCATCCGCCTTGGCCTGAGCTTCAGCCTGGGCCTCTTTCAGGCGCTTATGACCTGCAAGGGCTTCAGATGCCTGGAACGCCTGCATCTCCATCTTTTTCTCGAACGCCTCTTCGAGTTCGAGAGCAGCTTCCACCACCATCTCGGCCATCACATCCACATCAGGAATGGTCTCGCGATCTGCCATCAGGCCGAAGTCGATGGAATCCAGATAGCTGGTAACGGTAATGTTCAGGGCCTGGCTGTGAACGAGCACGGACATCGGATAGTTGGCCACCAATTTGGCGCCATTGATGTAGAGCGGCTCACGCGGGCCGGGCACGTTGGAGATGACCAGATTGGCGGGCGGCGGCACGGTGCCGCCAAGTCCCACGGCGTTGGTCGCCAGTACAGCCGCATTGAGCAGCAGGGAGTAGTTGGTCGCTGCCTCGCGTGAC
>JBCBUN010000282.1:0-3448 GCA_039818145.1 Pseudomonadota bacterium | reverse complement strand
GTCCGAGAAAATCGTTGCCTCTGTGCACAATGCGACGGGCGGCACACTGCGCGGCTAACGGTAAGGGCCCGGCAGGGGTAATGTGTGTCATTGGCTGCACGTGATTCGGTGCGGCACGCGATGCGGATACATGGCCATGACCGCCCCCAATGATGACACAGAGCCACCCTATGAGCAGGGCGCCGCTGAAGCCCGCAGCTGGTTCGATCGCCAGCTGCTGCTGGATTCATGGGACGGGCGCGGGCTATCGCCTCTCAACTGGGCCATCCTTGTTCTGATTATTCTCAGTGTTGTGCTGTTTACGGTCGAGACCATGGAGGGGTTGTCGCCGCATACGGCCTTTCTGCTCGATCTGGCCAATGATGCCATTCTGCTGATCTTTGCCATCGAATTCTGCCTTCGATTGTGGTGCGCCGGGCAGACCCGCGGCGTCACGGGCCTGCGCAATCGCGCCCACTATGCCGGGCGGTTCTGGCTGTCGGTCGATTTTCTGGCCTTTGGTCCGGAACTCATCATGCTCGTTGTCACGGGCTTCATTGGCGCTGATCTGGCGTGGTTGAGGGCGTTCCGGCTGGCGCGGCTTTTCAAGCTGGCAAAGTACTTTGAGCCTGCCCGTGTGGTTGTCCGGGTTCTGCGGTCAACGTGGCGACAGCTGCTGGTGGCTGCCGTCATTGCATCGCTGGTTATCTATTCGGCCGCCGTCATCATGTATCTGTTCGAGCGTGACACCATGCCGGAGGCATTTGGCTCCATTCCCAAAGCCATGTGGTGGAGCGTCGTAACCCTCTCAACCGTGGGCTATGGCGACGTGGTGCCGGCCACCCTGGGGGGCCGCATGGCGGCAGGCCTGCTCATTCTGGGTGCCATCGGCCTTGTCAGCCTTCCATCTGGCATCATTGCCGGTGCTTTTCAGGACGAATTGCGCCAACAGCGTGAGCGCGAACGGCTTGCGGAGGAAGAAGAAGCAGGCCCCAAACCGGGCATGTGATCGACCAGGCGGCCTGCGGCGTCAATTCCGCTAGGCGCAAGGGTTTGCGGGTGCTATATGCCGCTGCAATGACTGACCTTTCCAAAATCCGCAACTTCTCCATCGTGGCGCATATCGACCACGGCAAATCCACACTCGCTGACCGCCTGATCCAGAAAACCGGCGGGCTGTCTGATCGTGAGATGAAGGAGCAGGTGCTCGACTCGATGGACATCGAGCGCGAACGCGGCATCACCGTGAAGGCGCAGACCGTGCGGCTGGACTACACAGCCGCCGACGGTGAGACCTATGTGCTCAACCTCATCGACACGCCGGGTCATGTGGATTTCGCTTATGAAGTGAACCGCTCGCTTGCCGCCTGTGAAGGCTCGTTGCTGGTTGTGGACGCGAGTCAGGGTGTGGAAGCGCAGACGCTTGCCAATGTCTACCAGGCCATTGAAGTCGACCATGAGATCGTGCCGGTCCTCAACAAGATCGACCTGCCGGCGGCAGAGCCGGATCGCGTCAAGCAGCAGATCGAGGATGTGATTGGGCTCGACGCGTCCGATGCCATCGAGATTTCTGCCAAGACGGGTCTGGGTATTGAGGATGTGCTGGAAGGCATTGTTACCCGTCTGCCGTCACCGGAGGGTGACCGGTCTGCGCCTTTGAAAGCCATGCTGGTGGACAGCTGGTACGACGCCTATCTGGGCGTGGTGGTGCTGGTGCGGATCATTGATGGCGAACTCAAGAAGGGCCAGCGTATCCGCATGATGGCCGCCGACGCTGTTTATGGCGTCGATGAAGTAGGTGTCTTTCGACCCAAGCAGGAAAAGGTTGCCAGCCTTGGCCCCGGCGAGATCGGGTATCTCACAGCCTCGATCAAGCAAGTGGCGGATACATCGGTCGGTGATACCATCACCGAAGACAAGCGGCAGACGGCTGAGCCGCTGCCGGGCTTCAAGCCCGCGCAGCCGGTAGTGTTCTGTGGCCTCTTTCCTGTGGACGCCGCGCAATTTGAAGACTTGCGCGAAGCGCTGGGCAAGCTGCGCCTCAACGACGCCAGCTTCGAATATGAGATGGAAACATCAGCAGCGCTGGGGTTCGGCTTCCGCTGCGGGTTCCTCGGCCTGCTACATCTGGAGATCATCCGCGAACGGCTGGAGCGTGAGTTCAATATTGATCTCATTACCACCGCGCCGAGCGTGATCTACCACATGTACATGACTGACGGCGAGATGGTGGAGCTGCACAATCCCGCCGACATGCCGGACCCGATGAAGATCGAGACCATTGAGGAACCGTGGATCAGAGCGACGATCCTGGTACCGGACGAATATCTGGGCGCGGTCCTCAAGCTCTGTGAAGACCGGCGCGGTATCCAGCAGGATCTGACCTATGTGGGCGGCCGCGCCATGGCCGTCTATCGCCTGCCGCTCAACGAAGTCGTGTTTGACTTCTATGACCGCCTCAAATCCGTCACCAAGGGCTATGCCAGCTTCGACTACAACATCGAAGACTATCAGCCGGGCAATCTGGTGAAGATGTCTGTGCTTGTGAATGCAGAGCCCGTGGATGCACTTGCCATCATTGTCCACAAGGAGCGCGCCGAAGCGCGTGGGCGTGGCATGTGTGAGAAGCTCAAGGACCTGATCCCTCGCCACCTGTTCAAGATACCGGTGCAGGCAGCCATTGGCGGTCGGGTCATTGCCCGCGAAACCATTGCGGCCATGCGCAAGGACGTGACGGCCAAGTGCTATGGCGGTGACGCCACCCGTAAGCGCAAGCTCCTCGACAAACAGAAAGAGGGCAAGAAGCGGATGCGTCAGTTCGGCAAGGTGGACATTCCGCAGGAAGCGTTCATCTCAGCGCTGAAGATGGACGATAACTAGTCGCCACCACCTCCATCACCGCCGCCCCCGCCGCCGTCACTTCCCCCGCCGTCACCCGAGCCATCGAAATGCTCACCATCTCGGTCGCCGCCTCCCCCGGCACCGCCAGACCCGCCACCGCCGCCGGGCGAAGGCCCAAATGTGATTTCAGCGGAACGAGAGATCATGAAAAAAACTATCGCGAGCGCCAGATAAACTGCGACAGCCGGCTGATCGAAGAACCATGTAATGAGCCCCGGCAAGTCGCAGGGGGGTTTACTCAGGTGAAGCACGCCACCTGCGAACCGCACGCACTCTGACCATGGCTGGCCCCACGCTGTCCCGATTGACGTAAACGCTCCGTAGGCCCAGCTTTCATAGCTGTAGTAGAAAACACCCATGGCACAGGCATAGGCCAGCAACCTGATGAATTTGAGAATTTCGCTTCCCCAATTCAGACAATGAGGTGCTCAGATCCGCCTTGCTCGCAGCCAAGCCCCAAGAAAGCACACTAGCGCCAGCAAACCGAAAAACACGGTAGCAGGCTGCCCCAGTACCCAGATTATGTATGGGTCCCAGATTTCGGGTGACAGGTAACGCTGGGTAATGG
>JBCBUN010000281.1:0-3451 GCA_039818145.1 Pseudomonadota bacterium | reverse complement strand
TGCATGACGGATAGATCGGGTCTTCGCCGGTAAAACTTGCTGATAGAGGCTGACCGGCCACTTCGCCTGCATGGCGCATCACCTGTCGAAATGCATCACCTGCCACTGATGGTCTCTCCCGGAAAACACAGCCCAACGTGAAGCAGATGCGTCTGCCCGACTCGCCCGCTATGTTACCTTGAACTCAGCCATAGCAAACAACATCGACTCGGAGATTTGCTAGGCGGAAAAGAATACGGCTCCAATCAGGGATTTGGAAACTATGGCGAACTCACCTAAAGGGCCGCTCGACGGCGTGCGTGTTCTCGATTTTGGGCGCTATATCGCCGGGCCCTTCTGCGCAACACTCCTCGCAGACCTCGGCGCTGATGTCATTCGCGTTGAACGTCGTGAGGGAAGCGAAGACAGATATGTGCAGCCTATCGTTCCCGGTGCTGCCGCCGGCGAAGGTGGCGAAGGCTCCATGTTCCTGCAGATGAACCGTAACAAAAAGAGCATCACTCTCGACCCCATGCATGCAGATGGCCAGGACATTGTTGCGCGCCTGGTGAAGACTGCCGACGTGGTGGTCGCTAATCTGCCTCCCTCCACGCTCCAGAAAATGGGGCTGGATCTGCCGTCGCTCAAGGCACACCGCGAAGACATTATCCTGACCACTGTGTCTGGATTTGGCCGGGGTGGGCCGGACAGCGAAAAGACGGGGTTTGACGGTGTGTTTCAGGCCATGTCCGGTGCTGCGCATCTATCCGGCTTTGGTGATGCACCGGTAAAAAGCTATGCGGCGTGGGTCGATTTTGGCACCGCCTCATTTGCCGCGTTGGGTACCATGGCCGCTTTGATGGACCGTGGCAAAACAGGGCGTGGGCAGATGGTGGAAGGGGCTTTGCTTGGCACCGCCCTCACCTACTTCAACTTTCATCTTATTGAGCAAAAACTGGGCGGCACAGACCGGGTGGCAAGCGGCAATCGCAGCCAGTATGCGGGCCCTGCTGATGCAATTGAAACCAAGGATGGATGGATTTTCGTACAGGTCATCGGTGATCCACTTTTCAAGCGATGGGCAAAACTGATGGGTGAAGACACCTGGCTGACGGACCCGCGCTTCAAGGACGACATTTCTCGCGGCAACAACGGCGCTGTGCTCAGCGAGCGAACGGCGGCGTGGGCAAAGGACCTCTCGACGCAGGACGCGTTAGCGGCTCTAGAGGCCGCTCGTATTCCGGCTGGGCCTGTCCTGAAACCCGCGGACGTTTTGGAAAACGAACATGTCAATGAAGTCGGTTTCTTTGAGGATGTCGATTTCCCCGGGATGCCAGGCACCGCTCCGGTTGTCGGATTTCCGGTGCGGATGTCCGACAGCACAGTCGGCATTCGCAATCGCCCTCCCCTGTTGGGAGAGCATACCGAAGAGGTTTTGATTTCTCTCGGCTACAGCTCCGGAGACATTGAAACACTCCGCACTGCAGGCGCAATCTAGGATGGGCATGCACGATGACTGATCATTTCGACACCATTGATCGCCTGGACCTTGTGGGTCCGCCAACAGCACTGCAGGACATGCCTCGCCTCAAAGCAGCACTTGAATCCATGGGTGTTGAGTGCCCGCACTTGCTAGTCAAGCGTGAGGACCTCACACAAACCGCCGGCGGCGGTAACAAGGTCCGAAAGCTCGAGTATCTCCTGGCGGATGCAAAGGCGAAGGGCGCAGATACGATCATCACCGCCGGGGCGCTGCAATCCAACCATGTGCGGCAAACGGCCGGCGCCTGCGCAAAACTAGGATTGGAGTGCATAGGCCTCCTGTTCAAAACCGTGCCCAATGAGGCACCTGCGTATGAGCAGTCCGGTAATGTGCTTCTTGACGGCATTTTCGGGGCACAGATACGGACCTATCCGGCAACCGCCAACGGACGTCAGGTTCTTGATGACGTGCTTGCCGAGATGAAAGCCAGTGGACGGACCCCGTATATTGTGCCCGTCGGCGGCTCGAATGAAATCGGATGCCTTGCGTATGTACGTGTTGTTCGCGAGATGCTGGAACAGGCAGGCCCTGACATGTCCATCGACCACATCGTTGTTGCCAACGGATCCGCAGGCACCCATGCGGGACTTGGAGCGGGCGCTGCCCTCTATGCGCCGGACACTCAGGTTCGAGGCATATCTGTTCTGAATGTGGACGCTGACAAGGTGCGTGAAACGACCGCTTCTCTGGCAAATGCAACCATCGCGCTGGCAGCTCCGGACAAAGAGATTTCCATCTCAGCTTCCGATATTACGCTGCATGAGGGATTTCTGGGCGAAGGATATGGCATGCCCACGCCGGAAATGGCTGCAGCACTGCGCATCGTTGCGCGCACCGAAGGCTTGCTGCTTGACCCGGTTTACAGCGGCAAGGCAATGGCTGGACTCATTGGGTTGATTCAGACAGGAGCGTTTTCACCCGATGATACAGTTGTCTTCATGGCGACCGGCGGCTCACCTGGGATATTTGCCTATATTGACAGTTTCAACGGGGTTTTGGCTGAGGCGGAGGCTACGTCAGCCTAGATGAGCCTCAACGCCTTAGGCGATGGCTGAGTCTTTCGCCAGCATGCCGCGTTTGCGCAGCAAGGATGCTTCTTCTGCTGAGCGGAATATCTCCACCACGCTAGCAACGGCGTCGAGATAGGTTTCGCCGCGATCTCGAAGAGCGGCGTCTTCGCTGCGCAGTTCGTCCAGGATCGTGCGTTCGTAATCGTCGAGATACTTGTCTATTTCCGTCACAGCTGCGTTGAGTGCTCCGACGAAAGAGCCCGGCTGAGCATATTTGCGGGCACCTTCCAGGAAGCGGACCGTCTTTATCCCGCGTTCAAGTGCAAGCGGGTCAACTTCCTTAGACAAATCGGGACGACTGGGGCCACCGCGGCCAAAGCGGCCGGTAGACCGCATGGGCAATGCCTTGATGACCCGTGTAGGGGCACGATCAATCCGTTCCCGGATGATTTCTGACACCGCACCACGCGCACTCATGAGTCGCGTGGCCCAGGCACCGTCGCGTCGTACTCCGATCTCTTCCGTGATGCCACGCGAAATCTGGGTGAAAAGCTTCAGCTTCTCGAGCACGCCCTTGGGGTCTTCAGCAGGATCGACATTCTCCAGGCAGTCCACAGCCTCTTCCATATCGAGCAACAGCAACTCTCCGACAATGGAAATGTCCGTGCGGCTGATGAGAACGTCTGTATTGGTATGGGCAACACCTTTCACGATGCGGAACATCTGCCAAGGCTTTGCGATGTGGCGCATGGCAATGAGAGCTGCGTAGGGTGCTGCATCGGGTTGCGCTGCAGCCAGTTCATCGAACAGGTCCCGGACCTGATGCGTCAGCTCGGGCGTGAGCTCTGCAATGTTTTTCGGCATCCCGCGCTTGAACACCGACAGGCGGGGTGCAACCGCAAGCAGCAGCGCCATTTCC
>JBCBUN010000280.1:0-3467 GCA_039818145.1 Pseudomonadota bacterium | reverse complement strand
TCCAATGCTCCCCTGACCAATGGAGAAGCTCAATGAAGTCAATGATTTTTGCAGCCGTAGCCGCTGTTCTCATGTTTGCTGGTGCCGCATTCGCCGATGATGCGCCCGGCCGCAACCAGCCGATGATGGAGATGCTGTCCTCTAGTACGATTGTTTTCAGTAATCCGACGGATGGAGCGCGTGTGGCGACCGTCAACGAAGACGGCACATTTTCCATGATGATGGCAGACGGCACAGTCGAAACGGGTAAGGTCGCAATGACGGATGATGGTGCCTGCTTTCAGATCGCAAAGCGCGGTGTTGAATCACAGCGCGGGACTGAAGCCGTTTGCGTCAAGCTGACCGGCGTCAAAGCAGGTGACACTGTCACTGCAAATGGTGAACAGGTGACATTCATTTCGGGTTCAATGAGTGATCTGCCAGGCCGTAATCAGTAAGACTGATTTTTCTTAACACGCGTCATCACGCGTTTAGGGCCGGGGGTCGAAGGACTCCCGGCCCTTCTTTGTGCAGAATTTCAATCTGCTTGCGCCGCTGGCGATATCTCGCAATGATCCCACCCGCGTTAACCAAACCTCTGTGTGGGGTGCCAAAAACAAAACGCGTTCTGGGAGGAACTGACTATGAGACTTATTTTTGCGACGCTTGCAGCCTTTGGTTTCATGACGGGTGTGGCGCTGGCTGACCCCATGGCCTCGTTCTACGAGAACACCGTGAAGGTCACTGCGGCTGACGGCACCGAGCGGTCCGTGCTCATCAATGCCGATGGCAGCTACTCACAGGTCATGGGTGATGCCACCCTCGATGGCACTTGGGAGATTGCCGGCGAAGAAGCATGCTTCTCTTCGGCAGCAACGGCTGAGACCGGTCCATATTGTGTTGCAGCCGTCGAGCGTGCTGTTGGCGATACATGGGACCTCACAGCTCCTGACGGGTCTGCTGAAAGCGCGACGCTTGTAGCCGGGCGCTAACATTCCATCACATGCGATCACGGGGCCGGGGCAGAAATGCTCCGGCCCTTTGTTTTGCGCGATGAGGCGCGCGGGAGACCGCGGTGAAGGCTGCGGTTTTGGTGCTCACGGATGGCTCACACATTCGCGTGTCGGCTTGATGTGCGTGTGATGGGCTGAATGCGCACATTGGAGCGGCACAAGGATGTGCATGAGGTAACCAACAACAAACGTCCGGAGGACATCCAATGAAAACGCTTTTGATCTCAGCTGCGCTTGTCGCAATTTCCGCTCCCGCTCTTGCTGCCGGCGCATCTGGTGATTTCCCAGGTGACCGCAACCCGCACGCGCCGGTTGCTGTTGAGCAGGCCGTATCTGCTGAAAAGACTGCTCATATGAGCAACGACGATTTCCCCGGTGATCGCAATCCTGGTCACCAGCATGGCACAGCATCTGCCGCGGGTACTTCTGCACAGAGCAATGTGGCTCTGCAGTCAGACGAGTTTCCTGGCGATCGCAACCCGCATGGTCGGGTGTAAGGCCTGTACTAAAGAATATGGGTCCTGAACCCATGACGCTGGCAACGGGGCTCTCATGCGAGAGCCCCGTTTTGCGTTCAGTCTGTGACGACGATACGTGGGGCGGGTTTTTGTCCCGTGTTTTCAAGCGATGCCATCAATCCCGCGGCGATCTGTTTGAAGACGGATGCCGACGGGCCGTCGGGTTCGACGCCTGATACCGGTTTGCCGTCGTCCCCACCTTCACGAATGGCGGTGATCAACGGCACTTCGCCGAGGAACGGCACATTCAGCTTCTCAGCGGTCTTGCGGGCACCGCCCTCGCCGAAGATGTGGTTGCGGGATCCGTCCGGCATCTCGAGCCAGGCCATGTTTTCCACGACACCTAAAATCGGCACCCGCGTTTTCTCAAACATCGCGACGGCCTTGCGCGCGTCGATGAGGGCAATTTCCTGGGGCGTGGAAACGATCACGGCGCCCGTCATGGGCACACGCTGGGCAAGGGTCAGCTGCGCATCTCCGGTGCCTGGCGGCATATCGACGATCAGAACATCAATGGGCGCCCATTCCACATCCACCAGCATCTGCGAGATGGCGGACTGGACCATAGGTCCGCGCCAAATCATCGGTGTGTCTTCTTCAACAATGAGCCCGATGGACATGGCCTTGATGCCATAGGCCTCAAGCGGAATGAGTTTCTTGTTGTCGCTCGCATCCGGTTTGCGGTTGAGGCCCAGCATGCGCGGGATGGAGGGGCCGTAGACGTCCGCGTCCAGCAGACCGACTTTCAGGCCCAGTGCGTGAAGGCCCAGAGCAAGATTGACGGCCAGGGTCGATTTGCCCACGCCACCCTTGCCGCTGGCAACTGCCACGATGGCGCCGACGCCGGGAATGTCGAGCGGTCCGGTTTTTCCACCTGGGGCATGAGCCGGGGCCTGAGGTGCGGTCTCCTGCTTCGGAGCAGGCGCTGCCGGGGCCTCATTGTGGGCGGTCAGAACAGCCGTTACCGAGAGAACGCCGGGGACAGCCTTTACGACTTCTGCCGCCGCCGCGCGGACATTCTCCATCGCCTCCGCCTGTGCCGGGTCAATTTCGAGGGCAAACCCCACATTGCCATCGCGGATCACGAGACCCTGAACGAGCCCCGCATCGGCCAGGTTTTTGCCGTTGGGGGCGCTGACGGTGGCCAGGGCAGCGAGAATTTGATCCCTGTTCGGTCCAGAACGGCTGGTCATATCAGTCAAGGGTCCTTGATTTGGTGTCCCGGATTGGTCCCGCTAAGGTCCGCACAGCAAGGTTTCCCTTACACAGTTAGGGGGTATGCCGTGCGATTTATTCCGGTTCGCGTTGCAGCGGGCGGTTTGCCTATCATATAAGCCGGTACAGATCTTTTTGAGGGGTAGCACTTGGCTGCCCGTCAGTAACTAGTCAAGGCGGCGCGACAAATTTGCGGTGCGCGCGCCAGATCAAGAGGAATACATATGCCCTGGGACGACAAGAGTGGTGGTGGCGGTCCGTGGGGGCAGGGGCCTTCAGGTGGCGGACGTGGCAACGGGTCCGGTGGTCCGGGCGGTTCCGGCGGCCCTGGCGGTCAGGGTCCTGACCTTGAGGAAATTCTCCGGCGCGGGCAGGAACGCTTTCGCCAGTCCTTCCCCGGTGGATCCGGCGGCAGCATCGGCACACGCGGCATTCTTGTCGGTGTGGTTGTGCTGGCGCTGGTTTGGCTTGCTTCAGGTTTTTATCGCGTTCAGCCGGATGAGCAGGGAGTTGTTCTGCGCTTTGGCGAATACAGCAAGACCACCCAGCCGGGTCTGAACTATCACCTGCCGTACCCGATTGAATCGGTTTACACGCCGAAGGTGACACGGGTGAACCGCGTTGATGTGGGCATGCGGACCGGTGAAGACACCCGCTCTGTCCGTCAGGGTGCCGTGCGTGACGTGCCGGAAGAAAGCCTGATGCTTACCGGTGATGAGAACATCATCGACATTGATTTCTC
>JBCBUN010000279.1:0-3473 GCA_039818145.1 Pseudomonadota bacterium | reverse complement strand
GAGGGATACCTCCACCTGCGGGCGGTCTTCAAAAGACGTGGCAAGCTGGCCCGATATCAATCCGCCATCCAGATCGACAAACAATTTGTCCAGGCTTACGCGAGCGGGCGTCAGGAAAACGGATGCCTTGGCAGCAATCTTCTCAAGTGGCTGCGCTGAAAAAATATGCGGCAAGGCCCCCGCATTCAACCAGCTGACCAACTCTGATGTCTTGTTGCCGCGAACAGAGACATCACCAGAGAAATAGGCACCTTCTCCGCCAATGGACAAAGCACCCTCAGCTTCTGCCTCCGCCTCCCCGGGCAACTGCACACTCAGGGATTTGACGGATATCGTGTCACCGCCAGCTTCCGCTAAGAGTTCGAGGTTGGATAGCCGGTTGGACGGCAACCGCACATCTTCAACCTTCAGCCGATAGGCCCCCGCCGGTGCCTGTTCAATTGTCGCCCGGATCGCGTTGGCAACTGACGTCACTGTGAGCGGAAGACCGGCTGTATCAAATCCCGTGAAGTCCAATCGGTTGAGAACAGCATCTGTCTCCACCGTGAAACTGGGGCCAGCCGTCGCGACAATCCCACCGGTCAGCGACACGGCCCCAGCCTCTGCCTCGATTTCCCGCATGGTAATGCCGCCCGGTGTCGCCACCACACCTGCTGACAGGGCCACAGGCTGCCCCGCTGTCAGCGCACCCAGAGCTGGCGCGAGATCAGCGGCCGCACTTGCACTCACCGCGCCATCAAACCGGATGTCGGAGCCACGACCGGTCACGATGCCACTGAAAGCCGCCTCTGCGTCCTTGAACGTCAACGACACATTGGCCGGATATGCTTTTTCTGATGACACCTCTCCCAATGTCGCCAGGAACTCCGCCTGCTCGCCCACAAACAGCCCTGTGCCTTTGGCCTTGTACGGACCATTGAGGCTGGTTGCGCCAACGAGCGCGTTGATGGAGGTAATTTCAAAGTCGGTACCAATGCCAAGATTGCGCAGGCCGATCTGGCCCTCCTCAATTTCGATCTCACCGATTGTCAGAGGCGGCAAAACGTCAAGGGCGTCACGAACTGCGCTGTCAGTCTCACTCTCCTGAACAGTGGCCTCGGCATCCGGACTCTCGGATTGGCCATTCTGGAAGAGCCAGTTGCCGCGCCCTTCAGGCGTTTCCTCAAGCCAGAGCAAAGGCTTCTTCATCGATAGGCGGCTGATATTCAGATCACCCCTGAAGAGCGACCCGACAGACAGCTCCGCCGTCATGCTCTCTATTTCAGCCATGTGAGGGGCGGAGGCGCCCGGTGCGTTCGCTATGGTCATACGACCCAGCGTCAGCTTTGGCGTTGGAAGAAGTGAAATGCGGACATCACCTGAAATCGTGACATCCCGACCGGTGACTGCCTCTGCCTGAGCCTCGATCAAACCGGCATAGCGGCTCCAATCAAGAAATCCAGGGACGATCAGAATGGCAGCTACAATAAGTGCAAGTGCCAACCCTGCGTAGGACCAGATAGACCGCAACACTTTCTCCCCACGGCGTCGAAGGCCCCAACCGCACAAACGGCCCCACGCCTTCGCATTTCCCTGCATTCGGAATACGCTACTCAGGCTCTGAGGCCAAATTTTTACGCGATTTTTGGCGAAATTTGAGAGCCATTCTCATTGGGATATCGCTCATTGTGACGGATCAAGACAATCAGCCCGAAAATGTGGTCGATCTGGCCTCTGCGAAACGGTCCAGAACGACGACGGGCAAGCCACGTCACGTCAGAAAACAGGAAGCCCGCGCTGAAAAGGCACGCAAGGCAGAGGCCAACCGTGTTCGATCTGGCCGCTCGAAGGAACAAAAAGCGCGCGACAGAGCCCCAACGGACAAGCTTCATCGGCTGGTGGACGCATCACGCCTCGACAGGACACCTGACGCCGACCCTGACGGCTAAACCTTTTACGCGTCTGGAAGCATCTTGCCCGGGTTCATGATGCCATCAGGATCAAACGCCCGTTTGACGGCACACATGGCCGGAACAGCATCGCCATGTTCACGCACCAGGAAGTCACGCTTTCCAAGGCCGATACCATGCTCACCAGTGCAGGTGCCGCCCGCATCAAGCGCGCGTATCACGAGTCTCTCATGCAGGGCCTTCGCGGACGCAACCTCGTCAGGCTCGGAGGGGTCCACCAGCATGATCAGATGGAAATTGCCGTCCCCCACATGTCCCACCAACGGGGCCATCAGATCCGTGCTGTCCACGTCAGCGCGCGTCTTTGAAATGACATCGGCCAGCCGCGACACGGGCACGCACACATCTGTCGTGAATCCCTGCTTGCCGGGCTCTAGTGCAAGCGCGGAGTAGTAGGCGTTGTGTCGAGCTTCCCAAAGGCGGGTGCGATCTTCGGCGCGCGAGCTCCATTGAAAATCGCTACCACCATTTGCGTCTGCCAGATCAGCTACCCGTTGCGATTGTTCCTGCACAGACGCCGTCGTGCCATGAAACTCGAGAAACAGCATAGGCTGCTCCGGCAGTGTCAGTTTTGAGTACGCATTGCACGCCCGCACCATGGCCGCATCCATGAGTTCTATGCGCGCGACCGGGATACCCGACTGGATCGTCTCGATCACTGTTGCAACAGCCTGATCCACACTTTCAAAGGAACATGTCGCGGCGCCCACATCTTCTGGAATGCCATGCAGACGCAGCGTGATTTCCGTTACCACGCCGAGCGTTCCCTCGGACCCCACAAGCAGGTGCGTCAGGTCATACCCCGCAGCAGACTTGCGCGCGCGACCGCCGGTCTGAACAATCGAACCGTCGGCCATGACGACTGTCAGACCCAATACGTTCTCTCGAATGGTGCCGTAACGAACTGCATTGGTGCCGCTCGCGCGCGTTGACACCATGCCGCCAATGCTTGCATCCGCCCCGGGATCTACAGGCATGAAAAGACCTGTGTCGCGCAGATGAGCATTAAGTGCTTTTCGGGTGATGCCCGCTTCAACTGTACAATCAAGGTCTTCCGGCGAAACCCGTATCACCCGCGCCATCTGGGACATATCAATGGCAATGCCACCGTGTACTGCGGTCACGTGGCCCTCAAGAGATGTCCCCGCTCCAAAAGGAATGACCGGCACCTTGTGTTTTGCACACAGGGTAACAACCGCGGACACCTCCTGCGTGGTCTGGGGAAACACCACCGCATCAGGGGCGGCACCAGCGTGCCAGCTTTCATCATGCCCATGCTGATCCCGGATGGCATGGGCAGTCGAGAGCCGCTCACCAAACAGGGGGCGCAGGTCATCAATGACCTCATGCGCGGTCGGGCATTTGAAAGCATCTGGCAGATCCATACGCCCCACTCCTGAAAAACTCACTTGAAAGTAACCCAGCTTAGCGGCCACTGCGGCCATTCGCCATTCAGCACCCATTCACCAGCACTTTAACTGCGTTCTACCAAATAGCGTCCCAAGCCGCTTGGGGTTTGGCCAT
>JBCBUN010000278.1:0-3479 GCA_039818145.1 Pseudomonadota bacterium | reverse complement strand
GAAAGTTCTCTCCGGCTGAATGAAACCCTTTTTTGCGGAAGAAGGCGTTGCTGCGGTCGGCGCCGTATTCTTCGCCGAAGGTGACGCTGATCCGAAGTTCCTTGGCGTCCTTGGAGCGGGCCCAGGCGCTGATATTATCGAGCAACAATTCCGGGATCTCGGTGCCGCGATACTCCGCCTTTACATAGAGAATGAGCGTGGCGGCGAACATGTAGGGTGCCGTCAGCATGGGGTTGAGGCTCGCCGAGATGAGCCCCACCGGCTCCCCATCCACCCGAGCGAGAAACCCGCGAATGCTCGTCCCGTCAGTGTCCTTGAAGGCGGATGCCAGAAACTGCCGCAAGCGCACCTGGGCGAAGCCATATTCAGCGAAGCGGCTTTCGCTGTGGGCGTGTTTCAGCAGGGCCACGATCGGCTCCATGTCCGGCGCCTGGGTTTCGCGAATGTCCACTTGCCCTTCAATCGGCTGACTGGCCTCACTCATTGATCTCTCCCCTGCCTTGTGGCGTGTAAGTAGTTGCGCTGCTGCTAGCGTTCTCTCATGGCTTCATCGCGATAGCGCAGCAGCGGCGTGAGGATGTATTCGATGACGCGGCGCTTGCCGGTTTTGACTTCGGCGGTCACGGACATGCCAGGCGTCAATTGCTGGTCCTCGCCGTTGACGCGGATGGTGCTGCGGTCCAGCGCGATGCGCACGGGGAAAACGTGGGCACCGCCTTGTCCTTCCTCCTGCTGGATGCTGTCGTTTGACACATCCACAACCTTGCCGGGCACCGTGCCGTATTTGGTGAAGGGGAATGTCTCCACCTTGACAGCAACTTCCTGGCCCACATGGACAAAGCCCTTGTCCTTGTTGAGCAGCATGGCTTCGATCTCAAGGCCGGCGTCGCGCGGCACAAGTGTCATCAGCTGCTCGCCGGTAGTGACCACTTCGCCGATAGTATGGATCGCTAAGACACGGACATGCCCGGCCACCGGCGCGTGGAGACGATTGCGCTCATCCTTGCGGACTGCCTTGAGATGTTCCTGCTCCAGCTGGGCTATCTGGCTTTCCACCTCGGCCAACTCTTCAATAGCCTCATGCAGGAAGTCTGCCGTCCGCTCGGCGCGTTTGAGTTTGAGTGCTTCAACCGCCGCTTCTGTCTGAGTGCGCAACCCCTCTTCCTGCATGAGGTTGGACCGTTCCTCGTAGAGCAGTTGGGCAACTTCCAGATAGTTCGCACGCGTGCCAGTGCGGTTTTTCGCCAGCCGGCTATACATACCGGCACGCTCGTCGATCACTTCAACAAGTTTGCGCCGCTCAACAAGGCTGGCTTCGATCCTGGCGCGTTCAGCGATCTTCTCCATGATGTCACCGTCCAGGCTGCGAAGAGCTGCCTGATGAGAAGAAACCGTCCGGTAAAGGACTTCAGCCTGCAACTCGATTAGGTCGGGAGGGGCATCCTTTGGGAAGTTGATTTTCACCGCGTCGGCATCGAGTTCCTTACGGCCGGCCTCAATTGTGGCACGCAAGCGGCTGGCTTTAATGCGGGCGGTCATCAGATCCTGGGCGAGACGTTCGCGATCAACAGTCGAGTCGGACGCGTCCAGTTCAACCATCAATGTGCCTTCCTCAACGAACGCCCCTTCGCGCACATTGATCGCCTTAACTGTCCCGGTTTCCAGCGGTTCAATGACTTTGACATTGCCCGTCGGAATGATGCGCCCCTGCAAGGTAGCGTGAACGTCCAGCTTGCCGATGGACGCCCAGACTAGTGCTAGGACAAAGAAAGCCGAGATGCTGCCGGCAACAATGCGACCGGCGGGGGACGCCGGTGTTTCTGTGATCTCAATTGCCGCCGGCAGGAACGCCCGTTCTGATTCCGACCGATTGACCGGTGCAGGCCCTTCCTTTTCCTGCTCCAGTGCGGCTTTCGCCACATCCCAGTAGTGCCTGAGCATATCCATCATGGGTCTAATCCGCTGCTTCCGTCATGCCGGTCTGGTGTTTATGGAGCGCCGCATATCGTCCGTTCGCGGCCAGCAAATCGTCATGGGTTCCGGCCTCGACGATTTGCCCTGCTTCGATGGTTATGATCCGGTCCGCGCGCCGCACAGCCGCAAGTCTGTGCGCAATGATGATGACGGTCCGGCCTTTGCTGATCGACTGCATGTTTTGCTGAATCCTGAATTCGGACTCGTAGTCCAACGCACTCGTTGCTTCGTCGAAAATCAGAATCTGAGGATTAGTCACCAAGGCGCGCGCAATCGCAATGCGCTGGCGCTGCCCGCCAGAGAGGTTCGCGCCACGTTCTTCCAGAATGGTGTCATAACCGTTTGGCAGTTCCAAAATGAAGTCGTGTGCGCCGGATAACTTGGCTGCTGCAATCACTTTCTCAACGGACAGGGATGGGTCAGCGAGAGCAATGTTCTCGCGAACCGACCTGTTGAAGAGTACGTTCTCCTGCAGGACAACACCGATCTGGCGGCGCAGCGCACTCGGCTCGATCATCGCAATATCGACCCCATCCACCAGAACCCGGCCACGCTCCGGCACGTGGAGCCGCTGAATGAGTTTGGTCAGTGTGCTCTTGCCAGAACCAGACGGACCGACAACACCGATGACTTCGCCGGGCCTGATATCCAGCGAAATACCACGTAGCACCTCTGGCGTGCCTGGTCGGTACCGGAATGTGACCTGATCGATTGTTATGGCACCGGCCACAGTTGGTAGGTTGCTGCGAGCGGCGCCGGAACTTGTTTCCGCCGGTTGGTTGAGAATGTCACCGAGGCGTTCGATCGAGACTCGCGCCTGCTGAAAGTCCTGCCACAGTTGCGCCAACCGGAGGATAGGCCCGCTCACCCTGCCTGACAGCATGTTGAATGCAACCAACTGCCCGACGGTCAGAAGACCATCGATCACAAGTGTCGCGCCTACCCATAGTGTCAGAACGACAACGACCTTGTTGATGAATTGCGCGGTCTGGCCTGCCACGTTGGAAAGATTGGTGGCCTTGAAACTCGCGGTGACATAACCGGCGAGCTGGTCTTCCCAGCGGCGCTGCATCTGCGGTTCGACTGCCATAGCCTTCAGCGTTTCGGCACCCGATACAGATTCAACCAGGAATGTTTGATTTTCTGCACCGCGATTGAATTTTTCCTCAATACGGGCCCGCAGCAACGGCGTCACGAAGATCGACAAGGCAACATAGAACGGGATCGAGCCAAGCACGATCAGCGTCAGTGTCGGGCTGTAGAGCCACATGACGAAGAAGAAGACGAATGTGAAGAACACATCGATCACTGATGTGAGGGCAGAACTCGTAAGGAACTCTCGCACGCTTTCGAGTTCCCGCACCCGTGCAACTGTCTGACCGGTCTGACGGGACTCGAAGTAGCTGATCGGCAAAGCCAGGAGATGCCGGAACAACCGTGCGCCAAGGACCACATCGACGCGACTGGTCGTATGGCTGAACACATAGGTTCGAAGGGCACCGAGC
>JBCBUN010000277.1:0-3483 GCA_039818145.1 Pseudomonadota bacterium | reverse complement strand
ACGGACTGATCCGGAAATCGCCTGACGTGACGGATGAGATGATCGCCAAGTCTACGGATATGGTGGAATTCAAGCTCCGTGTTTTGAATTCGCAGCTTGATATTTCCCCGTTTGTCTCGGGAAAGCGCTTCTCAATGGCCGATATTCCCGTCGGGTTGACCGTGGCGCGCTGGTACAAACTGCCGGTGGATCACAAGCGGCATGAGCATATTGAGAGCTGGTTTGGAGTGTTGCGCGCCCGCGCGGCCTTCAAGACCGTGGACCTTCCCCTCACCTGACCTTTTCCAGCTGGGGCGAGACACACTTTAGAGTCATTGCAGACTCTCCCGGAAGCCATTATCAAAGCGTCCAACACGCATTCAACACCCAGAACATAGGTAGATATTCCAGATGTCTGTGAAGCCCGGCGTCGTCAGCGGCGAAGACTACAAAACGCTCCTCAAAGCCTGCAAAGACGGCAAATACGCCCTTCCCGCCGTCAATGTGGTGAATTCAAATACTGCAAACGCAGTGCTTGAAGCGGCAGCCAAGAACAAGTCAGACGTCATCATTCAGGCTTCGAATGGCGGTGCACAGTTCTATGCCGGCAAAGGTTTCCCGGATGGGGATGAAGGCAAGGTGCTGGGTGCCGTCGCTTTGGCCAAGCATGTCCACATGTTGGCCGAGCACTACGGTGTGTGTGTCGTACTCCACACGGACCACGCCAACAAAAAGCTAATTCCCTGGGTAGAGAAGCTGCTGGACCACGGCGAAGCCTTCTACAAGGAAACCGGCAAGCCGCTTTACACCTCACACATGCTCGATCTGTCCGAAGAGCCCATTGAGGAGAACATCTCCGAGAGCGCTCGTATCCTCAAGCGCATGGTGCCGCTGGATATGAGCATCGAGATCGAACTTGGGGTGACCGGTGGCGAAGAAGACGGTGTTGGATCCGATGAGATCGACAACGACAAGCTCTATACGCAGCCTGAAGACGTGCTTTACGCACATAACATCCTGTCACCCATCGGCCATTACTCGCTCGCAGCTTCTTTCGGCAATGTCCACGGTGTCTACAAGCCAGGCAATGTGCAGCTGCGTCCGGAGATCCTGAGAAACTCTCAGGCGCTGGTGAAGGAACGCTACCAGACCGGCGAGAACCCGTTGGACCTGGTGTTCCACGGTGGCTCGGGCTCTGAAAAGTCCAAGATTGCCGAAGCGCTGGAATATGGCGTGTTCAAGATGAACATCGATACCGATACCCAATTTGCCCAGTCCAAAGCGGTCGGCGCCTATGTGGAAGCCAACGCTCGTGCCTTTAAGTACCAGATCGATCCGGACGACGGCACGCCATACAAAAAGAAGTACGATCCACGCACTTGGCTACGGGAAGCCGAAGTCAGCATGGTCGAGCGTCTTGATGAAGCTTTTGCGGATCTCCAGTCAGCCGGCAAGTCCATCGCGGCCTAGGCAGCGACCACGAACGCTCTTCGGAATAGTATTTTGAGATCGGTGGCCACTGCCCTGCGGCGACGCTCCGTCGGATTCATCATCCACGCCCGCATAGCACCTTCCACCATGCCGTGGGCGATGGGCGCTACAACGGCCGGGTCCTGATCCACATAAACGCCTTTTGCTCGGCCTTCCCGGTATTGCACCTTGATCGCTTCGATCATGGCGTGTCCCGGCACAAAGTCCGCAGATTCGACGAGTTCCCGCGTCATCGCGTAGAGCGGCATGATTTCACGGGCTGCTGCTGCCTCCTTCATCAGCGCATCAATCATCGGGTCAAACCGGTCTTCATAGGCATCCACGGACTGCCAGCCCCGGCTCATCGCCTCGATGAACCGCTGCTCCATCGCGCGATGAAGCTCCGCCAACAGCGCCGGCTTGTCCGGAAAGAGCCGGTACAGCGACCCGACGGCCACATCAGCTTCGCGCGCGATCTCAGCCATGGTGGTGCCTGTGTAGCCCTGCGCTGCAAACAGCCTCTCACCTGCCGCCAAAACGGCGGCACGCTTTCCTTCGGGATCCATCTTGCGGCGCCGATCTTTCATGAATGAATGATATTCACTCTTGCCTTCCAACACCAGCCATCTATCCTGTCCTTTAGAATGAATAATATTCATACTGAAGACGAGGAGTGCAGGAGAGGCGGAATGATGAGCAAACGAGATTTTGTGACAGCGGCGTTGGCTCAGGCGGTCGCCCTGCCGCTGCTTTCCAGCGCCACCAATGCTGCGGCCCGTTCAACAGACGATCCGGCCGCCTACCTGCACTCCACGCGATACCTGAACTTCCGGCACCCGCGCGTCAGGGACGCTGCGGCGGCAATCCGTCCCGCCGGGACAACTGACCGCGACGTAGCCCGCGCTGTATTCGCGTTCGTGCGGGACGAGATCAAGTTTGGATTTGCCGGTGGCTTCTGGAACAATACGGCAGCCGATGTCCTCAAAGACCGGCGGGGTTACTGCAACACCAAGTCGACGCTTTTCGTGGCTTTGATGCGTGCCAGGGGTATTCCGGCCCGGCAGGTGTTCGTGGACATCCACACCAGTGTGCTCGACGGCATCATCTCACCCGGCACACCCTATGTGGACCACTCCTATTGCGAAGTGTTTCTGGACGGTGCGTGGCGTGCGACCGATGCCTACATCGTCGACCCCACGCTCTTTGCTGTCGCGCAGCCGCGGCTTGAGAGAGAGGGGCACCTAATGGGCTATGGGGTTCACGTCACCGGCTCCAACACCTGGGACGGCATAGCGCCCAGCTTCTCCCAGTTCAACATGCTCGACGAGCGCCCCATCAGCACGCAAACCTTTGGCGTCTTCGAGGATGTCGGTGACTTCTATGCGACTGCCAAAGACCCATGGAACCGTCTCAACGGTATCGCCCGCACGGCCTTCGGATTGCTGGCCGGTGGTGCGAATGACCGGACGGAGGCATTGCGCAGGGGCGGATAGATGAAAGTCAGGCTGCCGGTTTCTCATACACAGAGACATGCATTCTGCTGTTTGCAGTGAACGGCTCCTTGTTCCACCCACCCCAGCGGTCGCGGAGTTGCAAACCTGCCAGGTTGGCCATCAGGTCAATCTCCGGCGGATAGGCATATCGCAAGGGCAGCGGCACCAGACGGGTCCTTTTCTCTGAGAAATGGATTCGCTGAAGTTCCAGGACCTGCCGGACCGGGTCATGGCGTGCGGCTTCAAGGACAACCGAGCCGATATCCAGTTTGCGCGTCGAGACGCGCTGATGGTCCGTGAAGGCGCTCAGGTCTGGAATGAAGGTTTCCAACAGAAAGGTACCGCCGGGCTTCAGGCGCTTTGCAACATTCCGGAAACAGCGGACCTGGGCCTCCTGGGACGGCAGGTTGAAGAACGTGTTGAAGACCAGACAGGCATGGTTAAAGGTGCCGTCAATCTTCACATCCGCGAAGTCGCCGATAACCACGTCAATCCGATCACCGCCTGGCTTCTCGCGAAGCTTTTCCACCATGAGTGGCGA
>JBCBUN010000276.1:0-3487 GCA_039818145.1 Pseudomonadota bacterium | reverse complement strand
GAAGGGTTTCTTCCAGCCAGTGTCGGGCGATGATCATCAAGGCGATGAGTGAGGAGAAGGCCGCAAGCAATGTGGCGGTGAAAAATCCAAGGCCAAACAGATTGCCATTGGGCAGCAGGGTGAAGCCCTGAGGAAGCGCAATGAAGAGCAAGCCGGGCCCGCCGTTCGACTCCAGATTGAAGGCAAACACAATCGGGAAAATGATGAGGGCGGCGGCAATGGCAATGGCGGTGTCGAGCAGGGCGACAGATATGCCAAGGCGCGGAATGTTGGCGCCTTCATCGAGATAAGCGCCATAGATAAGCATGCCGCACATGCCGACACTCAAAGTGAAAAATGCATGGCCCAGTGCTTCTCCAAATGCATCCACCGACAGAGCTGAGAAGTCCGGCCGGAACATATAGGTGAAAGCTTCGCCAAGCTTACCTGTGGTCGCTGCCACCATTACCAGCATTGCGATGAGCAGCACGACAAAGAGTGGCGCTACGAAGCGCATGACGGACTGAATGCCGCCGGTCACATCGTAGTAGATAACCAGACCCGCTGTGATGACGATGGCTGTGACGGCGCTGAGCTGAAGGGTGGGGTCCCCCAGCATGGCAGAGAAGGCATCAGCGCCGGAGCGGGCTGCATCTCCGCCCAGCACGGCTTGTGCAAAATCGAGCGTATAGATGCCAACCCAGCCGGACACCACGCTGTAAAACGCGAGAATCATCAAGGCGATGACGGCGCCTAGAGCGCCCAACCCGCCCCACAGCCGGGACATTGCCTTTTCCTTGGCAACCCGCCGGAAAGCACTGGCGGGAAACTCGCCGCCTTTGCGGCCGACGAAAACCTCACCAATCAGCAGCGGCGCCCCCAACCCAATGAGACAGGCCAGATAAAGCAGGACGAACGCGCCACCGCCGTTTTCCCCCACGATATAGGGGAACTTCCAGATGTTGCCGAGGCCAACAGCCGAGCCGGACGCGGCAAACACAAACATCAGCCTGGAAGACCAATGGGGGCGGGCAGGTGCAATGGATGATGCGGTCATTGTGGGAGCTTTTCACCGGGCGATTGTCATCAGGGCGTTTTTATTGGTGGCGATGCGTGCCACAGTTGCGCAAAGGATAGCCGATAAATGCGTTTAGGGGGCAAGCGGACATATGGAACAGTCAGCGACGATTGACGGAGTGCGGAGCGTTTCTGCCAAAAGTGGCTGCGGGAGCCATCATTCCAAGGCGACGGATCTGTTTGGATGTCCGTGTTGTGCGCCGGTTCTCGGGGAGCTTGGACTTCTGTCCCTGCCTCATATGGCAGCGTCCGCCAATGCACTGGCCTGGAAGAATGACAATCTGGGCGTGCCACCGCAGGCCGTTGGGCTGACGATCTTCACCAATGCGACCGTCATCACGGCTGATGCCAATTTCTCAGTTGCAGAAGCGCTGGCGATTGACGGTGACAAGATCCTCGCAGTCGGATCGCTGGATGATGTGCGAGCCAGTGTTCCTGATACTGCCACCATCGTGGATGCGAAGGGCAAGACGATCCTGCCGGGTTTCATTGAACCGCACATGCACTTTTTCCCGATCGCAATGCTCAGCCGTTTTGAAGATGTTGGCGCGGTCAACTGCCCGACCGTTGCATCGGTGCTGGATCGTGTTGGCGAGCTAGCGAAATCATCAAAAGAGGGTGAGTGGATTATCGGGCGGCAGTTTGATCCGTCTCTGCAGGAAGGTCCTGATGCGATCACCTGCGACATGCTTGATCCCGTCACCGGCGATACGCCCTGTCTTTTGTTCAATGCATCGCTCCACATTGCCTACTGCAATTCAGCAGCATTGAATATTGCAGGTCTGTCCGCCGAGACGCCGGACCCTGATGGTGCAGCCTTCGGGCGTAATGCGGATGGGTCCCTCAATGGGGTATGTCAGGGCGGGCCGGCCTTTGGTCAGGTACTTGCGCATAATCTCGCTGCTATGGCGCTGGACGATGTTCCTGCTGCCTGCAAGCACGTGTGCGAACGGGCCAATCAGGTTGGCATCACCACGTTCTGCGATCAGGGGGCGGGCAGCTTTCAGGGGGCCAATGAGCTGGCGGCGTTTGACGCGTTTGCGCATAGCGGACATATGACAACGCGTCTGCGCTACTCCCTGTTTGGCAGCTTTGCGGATACCTGGGACAAGACGGACGTCTCGTTTGGTCAGGGGAATGACTATGCCCGCGCCACAGGCTGGAAGATCGTGTCCGATGGGTCCAATCAGGGGCGCACGGGTCTGCAGCGTGAGCCTTATCTGGGCCGAGAGGACAAAGGGTTGGCCTATGTTGCAGCCGATGACCTCAAGCAGCAGGTGACCCAGCGAGCGCTAGAAGGTTGGCAGGTGGTGGTGCATGCCAATGGCGACCAGGCGATTGACAATACACTGGATGCATTTGAAGCGGCCTATGAGGCCGGTGCACCGCGTGACATGCGCTATCGGATTGAGCATTGCTCGGTCTTGCACGACGAACAGATTGCGCGGATCAAAAAGCTGGGTCTGTCACCCAGTTTTCTGATCGGGCATATCTACTACTGGGCCAAGGCATTCAGGGATGAAGTGTTTGGGCCTGAAAAAGCAAATCTGTTGGGACGGGCGCGGTCGTGTCAGGACGCGGGTATTCCTTGGACGATGCATTCCGATGAACCGGTATCTGAAATGGGACCGCTTCGCTGCATTGAAAATGCAGTCACCCGGCAAATGTGGAAGGAGCCAAGCTCGACCCTCAATTCCAATGAGCGCGTGACAGTTGAGGAAGCCATTTTGTCGATCACGCGGGTGGCCGCATGGCAGTGCCATTCAGACCATGAAGTGGGGTCGCTTGAAGCGGGGAAATTCGCTGACTTTGTGGTTCTCGACAAAGACCCACGCACGGTGCCGGAAAACGAAATTTCCAAGATCAAGGTTCTGGAGACATGGTCCGGTGGCCGCCAGGTGTATACGAATTGACGAGAGAACTCGTGGCTGGCCAAGGAAAGTCGGGTCAGGTCATAAAGACGAATAATTTTCAATGATTTCAGGCATTTTATTGGGTCATGACGCAGATATCAGAGCTGTTTACGCGCAATCGGCTATGGGCCGAACGGATCAAGGAGATCAATCCTGATTTCTTCAGCACGTTAGCTGAGCAGCAGTCGCCGGAGTTTCTTTGGATCGGGTGTGCTGACAGTCGCGTTCCGGCGAATGAAATCATCGACCTTCCGCCGGGCGGCGTTTTTGTGCATCGGAACATTGCCAATGTTGTGGTGCCGTCAGACCTCAACTGTCTGTCTGTTATTCAATACGCCGTTGAAGTTCTCGAGGTGAAGCACGTCATCGTGTGCGGCCATTATGGCTGCGGCGGCGTCAAAGCGTCACTCGAAGATGTGGATCATGGTCTCATCGATAATTGGCTCACACATATCCGGGATGTTGCACGCCTTCACCACGAGGACTTCCATGACGGCATGAGCGAAGAAGAACGGGTC
>JBCBUN010000275.1:0-3491 GCA_039818145.1 Pseudomonadota bacterium | reverse complement strand
CTGGAATATCCTGCCTTTCAGCCAGCAGATGTAAGACGCCGACCAAAGTCAACGCTGCGGCCGTGCTTACAATCACTGCCTGAGCGGTGGTCAATTCCTGCCATATAGATGTCAGTGATGGCCTTTTTTGCTCCGGCTCGGCGGATGACATGTTTCGCTACTCCGTGGACTGATGCGCTCGCGGCCTGTGAACCATATTGAAACTGATGGAAATACGGTCTGCATGGCTTTCATTTGCCTGAACACCGTGCTGCAACCAGCCAGGGAAAATCACGAGATCACCTGCTGCGCACTTATGAGCGATGTAATTTGCGTTTGAAACTGACTGTGTTCGGACGGGATATGGGGACGCAACACGGGCAATCACCGGATCGTAAATTTCTATGTTTCCGGAATTCTCTGGCACCTGAACATAATACGCTCCACTCAGGAATGAGCCGGCGTGGATATGCGCCTTGTTGCTGTGGCCCGGCCCGTTCACGTTGATCCACATCTCATTCAAAACAAGATCATAGGCGTCGAAATTGAAATCCATTGCGATGGCGCATTGGACACATGTGGTGCCAATAATCTTGCGGATGGGTGCAAGTCGTTCGTCAAGATGAAGTTGCGACGTGCTGTGCCATCCACCCACATTGGATCGCTGCTCTCCCTCAAGCTGCTTAAGTGCGGGTACATGCGACATGATCTCCGCGTTATGCACCTCGAAATCGACCACGCGGCGGATCCAGAGCGGTGTCTGAAAGATGGCCTGAGGTTGCAGGCCGGGCGGTGTCGATTGATCACTGTTTCCTCGAGTCTCTGTCTCGCGGGTCATGTTGCTTCGGCCTCACACCTGGGAGCAGCTGCATGGATGGTTGCGCTGATGTCCCGCCACCCAGAAACATGAGACGCACTGGGAATCGTAACGAGGCTGGCACAAGGCGTCGTGCCAAGAGAACGAAGGTAGCTTTCGACGACCGATCGAGGGACGACTGTATCCTGACCGCCAACAAAGTGAATTTGTGGGATATCGGAGAGGATCACTTTCTCCGCGACGGGATCAAGGGACCCGCTGAGGCTTGATACGCCGTGATGCGTGGTAAAGGCGTTGATGTCCATGGGTGCAGCAATGGTGACGAGGCCGTCAATGTCCTGTCGGCGGGCAGCAATCAGCGCAGCAATGACACCGCCGCCTGAAAAGCCGATCAGTCGTACCGTTCTTGTTCTAGGCGCCCGAGCCTTTAATGCTGAAATCGCTTCATTCATGGACGAAACGACTTCGGGGGCAAAGCGCCTGTTGGTCCAGTACTTAGCTTCGCAGTTCCGGCTTTTTGCCCCTACATACTGACATGGCCGGGCAAGATAGGCTGTGGGCATGCGTTCGTCAGAGCTCATCAAGCTCATCACCAATGGTGTGGTGGGAGTAGGATCATCTGAAGGGCGCGAACGAGTGATCCAGGCCAATCCGTCTCCCTCGATGTAGACGGTAAGAACGGTTCCTGAGTCCACCTGCACAAATCCGCTCGGCAGGAAGGCTGCAAGATCAAAACTCCGTGTGGGAATAAAAATTTCAGTTAGCGCGCCAGGCGCTGACGCCAGAGCTGCCGCACGTCTTGTGTCGAGGTCAGGCACTGCTGTGCATGCGGCAAGCGTTGCCGTGGCAATGGATAAAGCAATTGATTTGACCGCGCGCATTTCGTTTATTGGCTCCCCGTCCTAAGGGCAGTGTTTGCGAACGCATACCTGCGCGTCCAGTGGAAACTCAACAATCGTGCAAATCTGTTGACCGCCACTGTCGACCCTTCCCTATCGCAAAGGCGCAGATCAAGACCTATGTCCGACGCTACAACAACGAACTCGTCCGACGCAGATTCAGCTGCTGAAGCAGCTGCAAACCAGCCACAAACGACCATTTCATGTTCGCGCGGCCTGGCGTCATGGCTTGCAATGCAGGGGGTGAGTTTTGGGCTAACGTCCTATCAGTCCGGCCGCCTCTACCTCATCGGCCATCAGGATGGCGACGTGGTGAGTTTCCACGAACGGGTTTTCAACCGGGCCATGGGCGTGGCAGCAGATAGCCAGCGGATTTTTCTGGCGGACCTGTTCCAGATATGGCGGCTGGAGAACATTTTGGGCCCTGGGCAGATGATTGACCAGTTCGATGCCAACTACGTGCCGCGCAACGCGCAGACAACCGGGGATCTTGATGCCCACGAGATCGGCATCGACAAGGATGGTCGCGTCATTTTCGTGAATACCAAGTACTCTTGCCTGGCCACGCCCAGTGTAACGCACAGCTTCAAGCCGGTCTGGAAGCCACATTTTATCTCGCGCCTCGCGCCTGAGGACCGCTGTCACCTCAATGGGATGGCCATGAGTGACGGTGAGCCGAAATATGTGACCGCGGTTTGTAAGAGCGACATAATCAACGGCTGGCGGGATCGCCGTGCCGAGGGGGGCTGTATCATTGATGTGGCCAGCAACGAGTTTGTCACCCAGAAGCTGTCCATGCCCCATTCACCGCGGGTGCATGATGGCAAGTTGTGGGTCCTGAACTCAGGACATGGCGAACTTTGCACCGTGGATGAAGCAAGTGGTGCGCTTACCACGGTCGCCTTTCTGCCCGGGTTTTTGCGCGGGTTGGCTTTCCATGGGCGTTTCGCGTTCGTAGGCCTTTCACTCCCACGCGATGGCAGTTTCTCAGGTCTGGCGCTGGATGCTGCGCTCGAAAAACGGGATGCAGATCCGTGGTGCGGCGTGCTGATCGTCGATACTCAGTCTGGAGACATCGTTGAGTGGATCCGCTTCGAAGGGGAAATCCGGGAGCTGTTTGACGTGTTCGTCCTCCCGGGTGTGAAAACACCCATGGCGTTGGGCATGCTCGACCCGCTCATCAAATCGATGATCACCATCGAAGACTGGGATGCGTCAGACCGGGCACGGGCCTTCCCGGATTAACCAAACCGTCGAAATGCCAAACTATTTTTCGCCGGTATTCCGCCGTTTTTCGTACTCACTCATACTTTCGGGTGATTGAGCTTCCTTAACATACCTGCGTATGAGTCACCCTGTTTGTGCGCGGTCGGGGTTGCCGCTGCACGCGTTAGTTGAGTTTGCCAGACAACGGCAAACGGCACGGGGGTAGTTGATGAAACGCGGTACGCAGGACAAGGCGCAGATTACCACCGCTGAAACGCGGGTCACTGACCGCCTGCACCAGTCGGCGTATGCCTACTACTCCGCAGCGCATACCACGTCTGGTGATAGCGGCCTGTCCAACGGGGCCAGGCGCATGTTGTCGGCGGCGCTCCTGTCGTCGACCTCGCTGCTTGCTGTCGGCATGCTGGGCACGTCCCAGGCCCACGCACAGGCAGCGGCGTGTAACACTGTCGGCACGACCGTGACCTGCTCCGGCAATGCGGGCGATGCGACCCAGAACCTCGTCGGCACAGACTTCAATGTCACCGTCGACAATACCTTCGTTCAGGACACCTCGGGACGGGCGGGAA
>JBCBUN010000274.1:249-3516 GCA_039818145.1 Pseudomonadota bacterium | reverse complement strand
CCGGTGTCGCCAAAGGCACGTTCTACAACCACTTTCACGACAAAACCGACATCGCCAACGCCCTTGCCCTGAAACTGCGCCGTGAGGTTCGGCAAAAAATCGGCGCGGCAAAATCAGCCAGCGACGACCCTGCCGCACATCTCGCCATCGCCATTTCGATGTTCCTGGCCTTTGGTCTGGAACGGCCCAATGCCGCCCGCATTCTGTTATCAGGAATGCGCAATCCGACCGACACCGCCGCACCGATCAACGACCGCGTGAAAAAAACACTGCAACGGGGAAAGCAATCCGGACGCTTCTCCTACCCGCAGACCGACGCAGCCATCTTCTTCATCGTCGGGTGCATCGGCACAGGACTGCAGCAGATCGTATCGGGGCGAAAGCCGGACAGTGTGCGAGACACCATCCGCGCATTGATCACCCACGCATTGATGGGACTTGGGGTGGATGAAAAGGGGTCAAAGTCTATTGCCACGGAGGTGACGCCGGCCTCAGCGAACACAAAGGTCCGGACTAAAACGACAGCGCCCAGGTGAGCACAGCAGACAGCGTGAGTAGCGAAAGCCCGGTCGTCAGAACCACCGCACTGGAGGCCGCACCCGGAGCTGCCGCATAGCGGTTGGCCATTATGAAGGTGTAGACGCCGGACGGCACCGCCGCCATGACGGTTGCCACCTTGAGCCACATGACCGGCAGGGCGAAGACATAGGACCCCAGCAAAAACACCACGATGGGATGCAGCATCAGCTTGAACAGCGCTATCTGCGACGCCGCGCCGACCGAACGCCGGATTTCATAGCGCGATAGTGTGGCGCCCATCACAAACAGCGCACAGGGAATGCCCGCCTGACCGAGCTTCTCCAGCACGCCGTCAACTGGCAGCGGCAAGGTCAGCCCCGTCTGTCCGAAGATCACACCGGACCCCAGCGCCCATAGCAGCGGGTTGCGTGCCATGCCCTTGAGACTGTCGATCAGGATCTGTTTCGTGCTTGGCGGCGCTGAACCGTCATGACGCTCTGCCGCCTGCGCAGTTTCCAGCAAAAATGTGCAGATGGTGAAAACCGTCAGCCCGTGAAACGCCAGGATCAGGAACAGCGGCACGGACGCCGCCTCCCCGAACGCGGTCAGGATGATCGGAATGCCAAGCATCACCGTATTGGAGAAGCCGCCGCCAAACCCGATGATGATCGCGTCCTTGAGCGGACGCCGCAGCACACTCATGGCTACGCCGATGCCGACGGCCCACACGATGAGAATGCCGCCATAGTATGAGCCCCACAGGCCCCAGGGCAGCACATCGGGAATGTCCGTATTGGCCAGCGCCCGAAACAACAGCGCGGGAATGGCAAAGTTGAACACGAATGTGTCCAGCCCGTCCGTCGCACTGTCCGAAAACCAGCCAAACCGGGCCGCAACATAGCCGACCACAACCACCCCAAAGACGGGCAGCACGAGCGAGTAGGCAACTTCCATCATGGACGGGGTTCCATTGGCAAAGGCGTCAGCAGGTGGGCAGCACATGCGCCACCACACCTGCTCGCGTCAAGTTACCCCGCCGCAAACGCCCCGAAAGTCCGCTCACGCCGACGCGGCAATCGCCGGGTCTCTTCCAGCAACACTGCGTCCACGCAAAGGATGCCGCGTAGATTGCCGGCGATACTGTTGGCGCTGGCATCATCGGGTAACTCAGCCTCGACCCACACCGTAAGCCAGCCGGGTTCCGTTCCCGCCCGTGCGGAAAAGCGCTTGGGCACCAGCCCCCGCTTGGCAAAGGGCGAGATCAGCCGGGGCACGGTTTCAGGCTCGGCTGCTGCGCGGATCGTAAAGGCAAACAGGCGCGGCTGATTGGACCGCGCGCGCTGCTGCGGCGGTTCTGAAGGCTCTGAAGGTTCAGCGTCGTTAAAGGCAGGAACCGCGATGTTCAAAAAGGGAGACATGACCAGACCCGGAAGAAGAGAATTCAAAAACAGAAGAAGAAGCGTGCACGACACATACGTCCCGGCTGATAATCACAGCCGGGCCGGTAAGCCGTACGCCTACGCACATCGAGGTCACTGAAGGACTCGTGGTGCGCCAGGCGCTTCTGGTCTGGGTTTTGGTCATAACGCCACGGACGGTAGTCCCGGCGTTTCAGGCAGCCAACATACAAATTTGCATATCACCTGCCCGCTTCTTCCTAAGCGGCTGGAAGCAGGAACCTACCAGTCGTAGAGGCCGGTGAAGTTGGCAAAACCTGCCGTTGCCGCCCAGTCCGTCCACGTGGACCGCAAACGTTCTGTTGTCTTGGGGCTGTTCAGGCCCTGACCAAGGCCAAGGATCTGCAAATCTTCGCATCCCTGAAACCGCTCATGGGTCGGCGCAGGTAGCGTGGCGGACTTGTTCTTCAGTCGTGCATATTCACTGTCTTCCACCCCATCAGTGAGCAGCACGAAGCTCACCGGCCCCTCGTCGCATGCCACGACCTGCGACATGGTCTGCAGGAACGGCAGAATGTTCGTCTTGTTCTGCGCGACCAGCTTGCCGTCACGCACCAGCTTCGGCACGCCTGTGATCAGCGTCTTGAGACCGCGCGCAAAATCCGCAGGCTTGGCCCGGGCAGACAGCACCTGATCAATGCGCAAGGTGTTGGAGGTCGCATCGTAGGAACCAAAGCTGCGCACCATGACCCGCGCCCGCAGCGGCAGGTCTTCAATCATCGGCGCGACCCGGTCTGCCACCCGACGGGCATAGTCGTCATTGTTCACCATCGGATTGGATTTCGACAGATCAAGACCGATCACCAGAACCGGAGCCGCCGCCTTTTCGAGCACAGGCTCGGGCGCAGGTGGCGAGTCCGCCAGCAAGGCCGTGCTTGACAGTCCGATGCCCACAACAAGGGCCATGCTCAAGGTCGAGAGTGTGGAAAGGCTGCGGCGCATGACGCATCGCTCCCGTAAGAAGGGTGAAACCAAAAGTAACAGTCGTGTCGGTGCCAGCCAGGCCTGGATAACGGGCCTAGGTGGCTGTCGTCGGCAAGGCTGAATAGGCGTTGCCACCGGAGATCATCGGCCCGTCAAACTGCGCATCGCGCGCAAGCGCTGACTGGCTGCGGCTTGACCACCAGTTGTCGAAAATTTCTTCATACGCCTCTACAGACATGCTCTGTGAGTTGCGCTCAAGACGCGCCCGCAGATCATCCGCGCTTTCATGGCTTTCCGCCACCGGCTGCATGGCATTGCCGCGGCTAAAGAACCCGCCACGCACAGGCTGTGCACCCTGACGCTTGCC
>JBCBUN010000274.1:0-239 GCA_039818145.1 Pseudomonadota bacterium | reverse complement strand
CACAAAATGGAACGACGCGCCTGCGGCTGTTCAAGCTGCTGAATTTCGCGGCTCAGCTGCACATATTCATGCTCACGACGGTCCAGCGCATCCGCCTCAGCGGCCCGCGAGCGGTACTCGCCAACGGCAACCAGATGCTTGAAGGCATCAACCGCACCATGCAGCGCAATCGCGGCGACACCAGTTACCACCAGAAAGATCACACCAAGTGAGGCAAGCCATGTAACGGAATGCACTTC
>JBCBUN010000273.1:0-3540 GCA_039818145.1 Pseudomonadota bacterium | reverse complement strand
TGGACCATGACCGACGGCATGGCTATTCCCATTGAAGAGCGCAGCGCCGACGAGGTGACACAGATGGCAGGACGTATGCCAACCGGCGACGTAGTGACAGTAGATATAGCCGCCCCCGGCTCACCCGCTGCGAACCCGGCTTTTGATGTGACGCCTGCGCGACTGGTGACCGGTCTCATTACGGAGCGCGGCGTGTGCGAGGCGAGTGCCGCCGGTCTCGCTGCGCTTTACCCGGAACATGCAAGCAAATGAGTGACATTGCGCTGCGGCAGGACGTGATCGACACGGCATGCGCCATGCAGGCCAGCGGGCTGTCTCCGCAGCGCTCAGGCAATGTCTCTGTCCGGTCCGGTGATGGTTTTTTGATTACGCCCACTGGCATGGCCTATGACGACCTGACGCCTCAGGACGTGGCCTATGTGGCCATGGACGGCTCGCAGCCACAAGGCCAGCGCAAACCGTCCAGCGAGTGGCACATGCATCAAGCGCTGTTTGCAGCACGCCCCGAGGCCCGTGCGGTCGTTCATGCCCATAGCCCGTTTGCCGTGGCGCTGGCGTGCCTGCGAGAGGACATCCCGCCGTTCCACTACATGATTGCGGTCGCAGGCGGCAAAGACATCCGATGCGCAGACTATGCGACGTTTGGCACTGAAGAGCTGGCCGGAAATGCGGTTGTGGCAATGGAGGGTCGAAAGGCCTGTCTGCTGGCAAACCATGGGCAACTTGCTTTTGGGGACAGCCTCATATCCGCACTGGAGCTCGCCCACGAGGTGGAAGATTTGTGCGCGCAGTACTGGCGGGCGCGGCAGGTGGGCGACCCGGTGATACTTGATGATGCTGAGATGGAGCGCGTCATCGCCAAGTTTGCCGGATATGGACAGCAGCCAGGAGACAACGCATGACCGGTTTTGTTCTGGACAAGCGTCTTGCGGATGAAAGTGTTCTCGCGGTGTCCCTGACGCTGTGCGATGTGCTGCTGCGCGATGATGCGCGGACCTTATGGGTGGTTCTCGTGCCGCGTCAGGAGGGGGTGGAGGAGCTCCACGATCTGTCGGCGGGTGATCAGGCCCAGCTCATGGCAGAGGTCGGTCATGTATCCAAAGCCGTTGCGGACATTGCCCGGCCCACCAAGGTCAACACCGGCGCGCTTGGCAATATTGTCCGTCAGCTGCACGTGCACATCATGGCGCGCTACGAAGGGGACTTCGCTTGGCCAGGCCCTGTGTGGGGTGTGGGAGAACGTGTGCCGATGGATGATGCGCAGAAGGCTGAGCGGCTGGCTGCACTTACGGCAGCGCTCCAGACCCGCTAGAGATCAGCCATTTCGAACAGTTCCAGCGTGCGCTCGCGGGCCTGCTGGGTAGCGTCTTCGTCGTAGTTGGCGCGGCGGTCTGAATTGAAGCCATGGTCTGCGTCATAGACATAGACGCGGATGTCCGGGTGGGCGGCTTCGATGTCGCGAACCCACTCCATGGGGATGGCTTTGTCCTGCTCTCCGAAATGCAAGATGGTTTCGCACTGGGGCTCTTCGTCCACATGGTCGATGATGTGGCGGCCGTAATATCCAGCTGCTGACGTCAGGCCAGTGCAGCGGCACGCAGCAACCCATGCCACGGATCCGCCATAGCAATAGCCGGTTATGTGAACGCGCAGATTGTTGCGGGTATGCAGGAAGTCGATCGCCGCCTGAATGTCACCTTTGACATGGTCATAGCCAGTGGCCTGCTGCAGTTTCAGGGAGCGGGCGATGTCTTCGTCGGAATAGGTGGCCTGAAAACCTGTTTCTTCGCGATCATAGAGGCTGGGAGCAACCACCTCGTATCCGTCCGCGGCAAAGCCGTCGCACAGATCCTTGATGTGGTCGGTGACCCCGAAAATTTCCTGAATGAGGACAAGGCCACCCTTTTTGTCGCCGAAAGGTGTGACGTGGTAGGCGGACAACTGAGCACCATCGCCGGCACTCTTCAGGGTTATCATTTCACCCTTATGCGGTGTGCCTTGCGCCATCGTGCTTTCAACTCCCAGCCAGTCGGATCCCTAGCCCGGCAGGTCGCTGCCCGGCTCTCGGCGAGGCATCAACCCCTGCCCAATGAAATGGAACACCATTTTGCCGTCCTGATTAAAGCCCTCATTTTTGTGGCGCACGATTCCCCATTCGGGTCGTGACTTGAGCGGCACCAGTTCAACGCACTCAGCGGTGTAGGTGATTGTGTCTCCAGCACGGACCGGGTTTGGCCAGCGCATGTCGAAAAATCCTGGAGAGGGGCCGCCCTGGGGGCTGTCGTCTTCTGCGGAGCGCGGTGTGCTCTGACGCAGGCTGATCATCAGTTTCATCCACGTGGCACTTGTGTGCCAGCCTGAGGCGATGAGACCGCCATAGGGACCGTCCTTGGCTGCAACCGGGTCTACGTGGAAAGGCTGGGGGTCATATTTCTTGGCAAAGCGGATGATCTCGTCTTCGGAGAAGGTATAGGAGCCAAGCTCCATGCGTGCGCCGATTTTAAAATCTTCAAACCACATGATCTATGCCCCCGCCTTCTCGCCGGTGCGGCACTCGAACATGGCCCACCCTTCCATGGTCATTTTGAGGTCGCCATTCTGGTTGAACATTTCCCAACCAAAGCGCACCAGACCCATGCCGGGGCGTGATTTTGAGCGACGGGTTTCCAGCGTCTTGCGTCGCATGGAAAGGACGTCGCCTGCATAAACAGGTTTGCGCCAGCGTACTTCTTCAACGCCCGGTGCGCCCATGGATGCCGACTTGTGCAGATAGCCGTCCCACATGATGCGCATGGCAATGGCACAGTTCTGCCAGCCGGATGTGGCAAGGCCCCCGAGAAGCGATGTCTTGGCAATTTCTTCGTTCAGATGAAATGGCTGCGGATCAAACTCGGATGCGAACTCGATCATGTCTTCGCGCTTCACTTCGTAAGCCCCGAAGGTTGCCTCTTCGTCGACCGGGAAATCTTCCCAATAAAGCTCTGGTTTGCTTGCCATCTTTTTGATTGTCCCGGCGCTTTGACTAATTTGCAAATCTGAAATGAAGCACGTCGCCGTCCTGGACAATGTATTCCTTGCCCTCTAGGCGCATCTTGCCTGCTTCACGGGCCGCTGTCTCGCCGCCAAGGCTGACATAGTCGTCATAGCCAATGGTTTCGGCGCGGATGAAGCCTTTTTCAAAATCTGTATGGATCACCGCTGCTGCCTGTGGCGCACGTGTGCCGGCGCGGATTGTCCACGCGCGGGCCTCTTTGGGGCCGGCTGTGAAATAGGTGCACAGGCCAAGTAGATTGTAGCCTGCCTGGATCAGGCGGTTGAGGCCGGGCTCTTCGAGGCCAAGCGTCTCAAGATATTCGCCTGCTTCTTCATCATCGAGCTGGGCGACTTCTGCTTCAATCTTGGCGGAGATCACCACGAAGGCGGCACCTTCCGCTTTGGCGCGCTCGGCAACCTGTTCTGAGTAGCTGTTGCCGGTTGCTGCTGACTCTTCTTCCACATTGCAGACATACAGAACCGGTTTTGACGTCAGCAGCTGAAGGT
>JBCBUN010000272.1:0-3546 GCA_039818145.1 Pseudomonadota bacterium | reverse complement strand
GCATGGCCGGTTTCGTTTTGTGCGGCGGCCGGTGCTTGGTCCGGAAGGCAACCATGACCGACCAGCGTGACACGCAGCGCTTCTTCGAGAGCAGTGTGCGGCTCCTCGCCCAATACGGTGCGCAGCTTGGCATTGTCCAGACGGTGAGGCGTCTGCCACAGATAGCGCATCTTCAAAAGCTCGCAATATGTCTCGTTGAAGACCCCCGCGACCTTGACCATGGCCCATGGCAGCTTCCTTATGGGCGCTTCGGGCGCACCAGCCGCTCTGCGCAACGCGTCCGGAAAACTCACACCGGTGTCGCCACCTACGGTGTGTCCTTCAAAATGGAAAACATCGAAGCCTGACGACAAAACCTCTGGATTGCTCAGTAGACGGATAAATGTCTCTGCCAGGTCCGGGAGATAGGCGAAGGCATGCAGGGTTTTAGGGTCGCCGGGATAGGTGACCGATGAAATCGGCTTTCCGGCCTTGATCATGCCACCGCCTACCCAGGAGCCCGGGGCATTGGGGCCAAAGAAATCTCCGGCTCGCACAATGAGTGCGGGTTGGGGCGTGCGGCGCAACATATATTCCATCTTAATGCGTATGTTTCCTTTTTCCGTTGGCGGATGCTGCGGTGCATCCTCGCCCAGAACGGGAAACGCATCGTTGCCATACACGTAGACATTGCCGGGAAAGGCGATGCGGGCATTCACTGCCTCGGCGGCCTTGATAGTGTTGGCCAGCATCGGGATCGCCAGCTGCTTCCACTTCTTGTAGCCGGGCGGGTTTGCGCCATGAAAAATCACGTCACAGTCCCTGGCGGCACGGGTGACGTCCTTTGCCCGCATGGCGTCGCCTTTCACCCATTCCACGGTCATTTCCGCCATGGAACCGGCTGCCTTTTTAGGTCGGCGGTGCATCGCCCGGACCTGCCACCCGGCAGCACGAGCGGCTCTGGCCACTTCCGAGCCGATGCCGCCGGTGGCTCCGATGACAAGTATCCGTGGGGTCGAAGTCATGATCCTGCTCCTGAAAACGTCTGAGACATCAGCGGGTTTCCGCCTGCAGGACAAAGATGAGGGCGCTCGATTAAAACATAAATTGACGAAATATGTGCATTCGATAAACATATTTGTATGTCTAAGGAAATGATGAGCTGGGACCATTGGCGGTCCTTTCTGGCCGTGCTGGATACCGGCACGCTTTCTGGCGCAGCGGGTCAGTTGGGCCTGACGCAGCCCACGCTGGGCCGCCATATCGAAGCGCTGGAAGCCGGTCTTGAGACCAGCCTCTTTGTGCGCTCCGTCCGCGGGCTGACGCCCACCGATATGGCACTCTCCCTGCGGCCCCACGCCGAAGCCATGCAATCCGCTGCAGCCGCCCTGATACGGTCAGCGAGTGCGCCTGCTGAAGCGCTGAGCGGCACCATTCGGCTGACGGTCAGCGAATTCATGGGTGCTCACGTCATTCCCGGCATTCTGGCGCCATTTGTTGAAGAGCATCCCGACATCGCCGTGGAGCTGGTGCTGTCAGACCAGACCGATGACCTCTCTGCCCGCGAGGCTGACATAGCGGTCCGAATGGTAGCGCCGACCCAGGACGCGCTTGTGGGCCTGAAGCTGGGTACGGTGCGGGTGGCGCTTTATGCGCATAAAACCTACGTCGCCAAACACGGTCTTCCGCAGTCCTTTAGCGATAATTCTACCGCCCATCGGTTCATCGGTTTTGACAAGCAGGCGTGGGTCATGGAGCCGCTGCAAACGGCGGGTTATCCCATTGCCCGAGACTTCTTTTCACTCAGGACGGACCGGGATGCTGCTCAGGTCGCTCTGCTCAAGGCCGGTGCGGGGATCAGTGGCTGTCACATGCCGGTAGGCGACAACGACCCTGATCTGGTGCCGGTGCTGCATGATGCATTCGGGTTTGATCTTGAGATGTGGCTGGTCATGCATGAAGACCTGCGGCGAGTGACCCGCATGCGGGCGTTGTTTGACCATTTAGATCAGGGGCTTAGGTCGTACCTGAAGATGTGACGCTGCGCCCTCCTCCAGCCCTTGTTGAGGGTGGGGCAAGGGGCTAGTGTCCGCACCTGTCAAAGATCCGCCGCCATTATCAAGAGCCAAGCACCATGTCTGAAGCCGCCAAGCTGTCCCCCGCTGATACCCCGTTTGACCCGTCGCCGGAAGCATCCGCGCCGTTTTCGTGGGAAGACGCGTTCTATCTGGATGATCAGCTGACAGAAGACGAGCGCATGGTGCGCGATTCCGCCAAGGCCTACTGCCAGGACAACCTCATGACCCGGGTGCGGGAAGCCAACCGGAATGAAGTTTTCCATCGCGAAATCATGACAGAAATGGGTGAACTTGGCCTTTTGGGCTGCACCATCCCTGAAGCCTATGGCTGTGCGGGGCTCAACTATGTGTCCTACGGGCTGGTCGCGCGCGAAGTCGAATATGTGGATTCCGGCTACCGCTCGGCCATGAGTGTGCAGTCGTCGCTGGTGATGCACCCGATCTACGCCTATGGCACCGAAGAGCAGCGGATGAAATATCTGCCGAAGCTTGCCACCGGTGAATGGGTTGGCTGTTTTGGCCTGACAGAACCAGACCACGGCTCGGACCCCGCCGGCATGGTCACGCGCGCAAAGCCGGTTGATGGCGGCTATGTCCTCAATGGTGCCAAGATGTGGATTACCAATTCGCCCATCGCGGACCTGGCCGTCGTCTGGGCCAAGCTCAAGGATGAAGACGGCAAGGACAAGATCCGCGGCTTTGTGGTGGAGCGCGACTTTGACGGCTTTGAAACGCCGAAGATTGAAGGCAAGTTCTCGCTGCGGGCGTCCATCACCGGTGAGATTGTCCTCAATGATGTGTTCGTCCCTGCTGAAAATCTGCTGCCGAATGTGGAAGGCCTCAAAGGTCCCTTTGGCTGTCTGAACCGTGCGCGCTATGGCATTGCCTGGGGGGCCATGGGGGCTGCAGAGTTCTGCTGGCACCAGGCACGGCAATACACGCTGGATCGCAAGCAGTTCGGCAAACCGCTGGCGCAGACGCAGCTGATCCAGAAGAAGCTCGCTGACATGCAGACCGAAGTCTCTCTGGGTCTTCAGGCTGCGTTGCGCGTTGGCCGTTTGTTTGATGAAAAGCGCGCTGCCCCGCCGATGATCTCGCTCATCAAGCGCAACAATTGTGGCAAGGCGCTGGAAATTGCCCGTCACGCCCGTGACATGCATGGCGGCAATGGTGTTTCAGACGAGTACCACGTGATCCGTCACGTCATGAATCTGGAAGCCGTGAACACCTATGAAGGCACGCATGATGTACATGCGCTCATTCTGGGTCGTGCACAGACCGGTCTGCAGGCGTTTTTCTAGGATAGAGCCTGGGCTGCTTCATCGTCGCGTCCTGCGCCAAGACGGTAGGCAATTACAAAGCTAACCAGCCACACAACCGGCATGATGATCCAGCCTGTTGCCGGATGATGCGCGACATAGGCGGCAAGCGGCAGGAAAACCAAGAGAGACAATGCCCAGAACCGCATAACGACTGGTGCATGTCCACC
>JBCBUN010000271.1:0-3548 GCA_039818145.1 Pseudomonadota bacterium | reverse complement strand
CTTACCCTGTGGCAGGACCGTGACCGGGCCAGCGCCGATGTCAAAGCGCTGGCTATGACCCATGTGGAAGAACTGCGGGCGAAAAGCGCAGAGCTCGAGGCCATGGCCAACACACTCCTGCATCTCGCCAAGAATTGCCGGGGCAACAACAGGCCGGACTGCCCAATCCTCGATGATCTTTCCAAAGCCTGATCCAGAATTGACCGGTTCTCCCCTTTGTCTCAGCACCTCTTGACCTTCCTGTAACTGGAACGTCCAAAGTTCCGGCTGGATCGGGCCCTATCCCGACAGCTCCCCGGGACATGAGGAAACATGAACCAGTCGACATCCAGCACGGCACAGCCAACACACTCAGACGGCGCCCACTCCGATTGCTGTAGCTCGGCTGCAGCAAATCAGGACCTTCCTCCGGGGCAGTACGACACCGTTCCAGCAGGCTTCAGTGGCACCGTTTACACCTGCCCTATGCATCTGGACGTTCGACAGCCCGGACCAGGAACATGCCCCCTTTGCGGCATGGCACTTGAATCTGAAGGCATCCCTTCGCTTGAGGAAGACACAACCGAGCTGGACGACATGACCCGCCGGTTTTGGGTCAGCCTCATTTTCACCGCGCCCCTGTTTGTCATCGCCATGGGCGACCTCATTCCTGGCAGAACTCTCGACGGAATGTTCAATGCCACAACCGGGCAATGGATCCAGTTAGCACTCGCGGCACCGGTCGTCCTATGGGGCGGATGGCCGTTCTTCGTACGCGGCATCCAGTCCGTACGGACGTTGAACCTCAACATGTTTACGCTCATTGCCCTGGGTGTCTCCGTCGCATTTGTCTTCAGCGTTATTGCGACCCTTGCCCCTGATGTGTTCCCGACAGCCTTTAGGGCGGCCGACGGCAGTGTCGCTGTCTATTACGAAGCCGCTGCCGTCATCACGACGCTTGTCCTGCTCGGCCAGGTGCTTGAGTTACGAGCCCGCAGCGCCACCTCCGGCGCCATCAGAGCACTGCTGCAACTGGAACCGCCCAGCGCTCGCCGCATCGCATCTAACGGTAGTGAGCAGGATGTGCCTCTGGATGCCCTTTCAACTGGCGACATGCTGAGGGTCAAACCCGGCGACAAGATCCCGGTGGACGGCACCATTCATGATGGCCGCAGCGCTATTGATGAATCCATGGTCACCGGGGAACCTCTACCGGTTCAAAAAAGCACCGGCGACAGGGTCATTGGCGGCACAGTCAATCAGGCTGGCGGCTTCACCATGCAGGCCACGCGCGTCGGCGAGGATACGCTCCTGTCGCAGATTGTTCGCATGGTGGCAGACGCCCAACGTAGCCGGGCACCGATTCAGCGCCTGGCAGATACGGTCGCGGCCTTGTTTGTGCCTGCAGTCATTGCAGTCGCAGTTTTGTCGTTTGTGGTCTGGTCCATCTGGGGACCTGAGCCTGCCATGGCCTATGGGCTGATCAATGCGGTCGCGGTGCTGATCATCGCCTGCCCCTGTGCGCTTGGTCTGGCGACGCCCATGTCAATCATGGTGGGCATGGGCAAAGGCGCGCGGAACGGCATCCTGATCAAAGACGCCGAAGCGCTGGAGGCTCTGGAGAAGGTGGACACTGTCGTCTTCGACAAGACTGGCACCCTGACGCTTGGCCGCCCTGAGCTCGTCACCGTATTGCCAAAGGGATCCATAGCCGAGACCGACTTCCTGCGCCTCGTCGCATCTGTGGAGCAAGCAAGCGAGCATCCTTTGGCCGCATCAATCGTCCAGGGCGCAACCAGCAGAGACATTTCCCTGAGCATCGCTGCGGACTTCCAGTCCATTACAGGACAAGGTGTTACAGGAATCGTCGGTGGTCGACATGTTGCCATCGGCAACAAGAAACTCATGGAGAGCCTGTTTGAGGTAGACCCGAAATGGGCCGCAGACGCCGAAACCTATCGTCGTCAGGGTCAGACAGTCATGTTCGTGAGTATTGACCGAACGCCCGCAGGGCTCATTGGCGTCGCCGACCCCATCAAGGCCAGCACGCCAGAAGCTCTCGCCGCCCTGCGCGGCGCGGGTCTTCGCCTCATCATGCTGACCGGTGACAGCACCGCGACGGCACAGAGCATTGCGCAGCAGCTGGACATCGACGAAATCCATGCGGACGTTCTGCCTGCGGACAAACACAAGATCATCGAGACCCTTCAGCGCGCAGGCGCGACTGTGGCAATGGCCGGTGACGGGATAAACGATGCCCCGGCCCTTGCCCAAGCAGACGTTGGTATAGCCATGGGAACAGGAACAGACGTCGCCATGGAGAGCGCCGGCGTGACCCTGGTGTCGGGAGACCTGACGAACATCGAAAAGGCGTTCACCCTGAGCCGGGCCACCATGGGAAACATCAAGCAGAACCTGTTTTTCGCCTTCGCCTACAACACGCTTGGCGTGCCCATTGCCGCAGGCGTGCTCTTTCCGTGGTTTGGCCTGTTGCTAAGCCCGATGATCGCAGCCGGTGCCATGAGCCTGAGCTCCGTCTCAGTGATCGCCAATGCCCTGCGACTGCGGAACAGAACTCTTTAGCAATCACATACCGGTTCAGACGCGCACGTAGACATCAGGCTGACAACCCGAACACGCGCCGTGCATTGCCTGACAGGAAGAGGTTCTGCTGCGTGTCATCAAGGCCGAGCTGATCCAGCTTGGCCAGACACCGCCCTGGGGAGAGCATCGGCCAGTTCGTTCCAAACATCACCCGCTTGGCACCTGGTCCTTTCATGAAGTCCACAAATGCAGGCGGCAGTCGGTGTACCGCATAGGCAGAGGTATCGACGTAAAAATTAGGGAACTTGATCGTCAGCGACACCAGCTCATCGATCCACGGGAACCCCACATGTCCGCCGACCACAACAAGCTCAGGAAAATCAAGCAGCACATCTTCAAGATACGGAATTGGACGCCCCGTCTCTGACCGAAGCAGCGGACCCGTATGGCCGATCTGCGTACAGAACGGCACGCCCGCATCCACACATGCGGCATAGATGGGATAATAGCGACGGTCATTGGGCGGCAGGTTCCAGAGCCACGGCACCACCCTCACGCCCACAAATCGCTCGCCATCCACCACATCGCGAATGATGCGCACCGCTTCCATGGGTTTGTTCAGATCAACCGTTGCAAGCCCCCGAAAGCGATCAGGAGCGACATCAATCTGTTCGCTGACTTCTTCGTTTGTAATCAGATCACCGGCAGGGCCATGCCACGCGGACAGCAAAGTGATATCAACATCAGCTGCATCCATGGCTTCGAGCGTGCTTTGCGGTGACGGCACAAGCGGTTCGTCCGTTTGCCCCGTCCATCGCAGAAGCGGTTCAAGCCACGGCTGCTTAGCCATCCGTGGTGTTGTTATCTGCGCCCAGACATCTACTGCACCCATGACTTTGCCCCTCGAGTCCATTAACTTCACTAGTGAAGTAATAAATCCGCAAGCCACCTGCAAGAGGTTTTAATGCCCTCGTCACCCGCCTCACAAAATCGCTTGTACTTTCTGCTGCAGCAGAAAGTACAAG
>JBCBUN010000270.1:0-3558 GCA_039818145.1 Pseudomonadota bacterium | reverse complement strand
CACACGAATGTGGCACCGGTCCGAGCAGCGATACCGTCAACTTGCGTGTGTGCCAGATAGGAGTAGCGGCTCGATAGCCCGAAGTAAAAATCGACTATCTTGCCTTCAGGTCTTCCGGTCATGTCACTCTCCCTCCCTTGCAGGCCATGGCCTGATCATCCCATTGTGTGACCAACAACAACAGAAGAACACTGTCGGCAGGGCAAAGCAGCCGTGCGGACTGATTGGGGGACAAAACCATGGTTGAACTCACACGCGATCCACGTACGGATCGGGGCGAACGCATAACCTATACAAGCAGCGACGCCTTTGAATTCACACAGATCCTAGACGGTTCTGCAAAACCGCAGGAAATCTTCGGTGACCTGGAATTGCCTGAGGGCGATGGTCCCTTTCCCTGCGTTGTCATGTGTCACGGGTCTTATGGATGGCGATCACACCATCTGGACTATGCCGACATGTTTCATGAAATGGGCATCGCTACTTTCCGTCCGCATTCGTTTGAAGCACGCGGCACGCTGGAAGTCTCGACCACCCAGATCGACGTCACCATGGCAATGATGATTTGCGACGCCTATGCGGCGCTGGCATTGCTCGCAGACAATCCAAAGATCGATGCAAAGCGGATCGCCATTGCCGGCTGGAGTCTTGGCGGCGGCATGGCAACATACGCCGCATGGCTTCCGATTGCTGAAAAACTCAGCGCGAACGGCCAACGCTTTGCGGCACATATGCCGGTCTATCCCGCAACACACATCAAGGTTGAGGACAATCGCTGGTCCGATGCGCCTATGTGCACATTGATGGGCGAAGCAGAAGACTACACGCCCGCCACGCCCGCCGTTGAATTGACCGAAGATATCAACGCCCATGGCGGCAATGCTGAAATCATTCTGTACCCGGAGAGCTACCACTCGTTCGACAGCACAGATGAACTGACATTCCTTCCAGACGTTATCGCACTGCCTCCCACCCGAAACGTCACTGTCACAGCGGATGGCAGAATGATGACGGACAAGGGTGTGGACGTATCAAGTCGTGAAGCACGCATTGAGGGGTTTGCCACTATGACAAAACGGGGTGCGCATATTGGCGGCAATCCGGCGATGCGCGAAAAGGCATTTGCGGATGCGAAGGCGTTCATGACGCGCGTCCTTCTCTAAGGAGACAGGCGCATGTCGCTTCTCCTCATCGGCACCACGGGCATGCTGAAATCTGCTGCGCAACAAGTCGCCATGGAAACGCCGGGAGATGTGGTGGTCCTGTCGAGACGAGCAGGCAGGTTTTTGTTTGAGGATGCATCACTCAACAGGAGGACCCGCACCTATGAAGTCGACTGGACGAATGGTCCTGCTTTTATGGCGTCACTCGATGAGATAGCTGAATCACACGGCCCCTTCACGGCATCATTGGTCTGGATGCATAGGCGTGATGAGTCATTGCGGTCGCATATCGCACACCAGATTGCAGATGACGGAATACTGATTGAGGTTCTGGGCTCCGCGGCCTCTCGTCCCAGCGCGTTGGGCGACGTTCGTGTCCGACACATGAAGGGCCTGCCGCAAGTCCGTTACAGGCAGTTGCTTCTTGGTTTTGTCCACGAGAATGGCCAATCCCGCTGGCTGACCCATGAGGAAATCTGCGCGAGTGCGCTTGAGGCGTTCACTTCAGAAGACAGTGTTACGATCGCAGGCCAGGTCGAGCCCTGGTCCCTGCGACCATAAACGTCACTATCCCTTGAGGATCGACTTGCCGGCATATTCTGCGGCCGGTCCCAGTTCTTCTGCGATGCGGATGAGCTGATTGTATTTGGCCGTCCGGTCGGAGCGGGCAAGCGAGCCCGTCTTGATCTGACCGCAATTTGTCGCCACCGCCAGATCTGCAATCGTTGCGTCTTCTGTTTCACCGGAACGATGAGACATCACATTGGTGTAGGACGCCTTGTGTGCCATCTCGACTGTCTCAAGCGTTTCAGTCAGGGAGCCAATCTGGTTCACCTTGACGAGGATTGAATTGGCAACGCCTTTCGCAATGCCATCAGACAAGCGTGCAGTATTGGTGACGAACAGGTCGTCGCCCACGAGCTGCACCTTGTTGCCGATCTTGTCGGTCAAAGCTTTCCAGCCGTCCCAATCATCTTCCGCCATGGCATCTTCTATGGAGATAATCGGGAATCGGCCCACTAGGTCTGCCCAATAGTCAACCATGCCTCCGGCATCCAGCGTCTTGCCTTCACCGGCCAGCACGTAGTTGCCGTCCTTGAAAAACTCGGTTGAAGCCGCATCGATGGCAAGATGAATGTCGTCGCCTGGTTTGTAGCCAGCTGCTTCAATAGCCTTCATAACGAAGCTCAAGGCGTCTTCAGTTGATGCCAGGTTCGGCGCAAAGCCGCCCTCGTCGCCTACATTGGTATTGTGACCGGCATCCTTCAGGCCCTTCTTGAGCTGGTGGAACACCTCAGACCCCATACGTACCGCGTCTGCAATCGTCGGTGCGGATACCGGCATGATCATGAATTCCTGAATGTCGATGGGGTTGTCCGCGTGCTCTCCGCCATTGACGATGTTCATCATCGGTACCGGAAGCACCCGTGCAGCCGGACCGCCGACATATTTGTAGAGCGGCAAGCCGCAAGACTGGGCTGATGCCTTGGCCAGAGCCAGAGAGACGCCGAGGATGGCATTGGCGCCCAGACGGGATTTGTTGGGCGTCCCGTCGAGGTCGCACATCATGCGATCCAGCAGGATCTGGTCTTCTGAGTCCATGCCGGCGATCGCGTCAAAAATCTCGGTGTTGACGTTCTCAACAGCCTTCAGCACGCCTTTGCCGCCGTAGCGCTTTGCATCACCGTCGCGCAGTTCAGCAGCCTCATGAGCGCCCGTGGATGCACCCGACGGCACAGCAGCGCGGCCGGAGGCACCATCTTCCAGCACTACATCCACTTCGACGGTGGGGTTGCCGCGGCTATCGAGGATTTCGCGGGCAGTGATGTCGATGATGGCAGCCATTTTGGCGCTCCTTGCGGTCTATTGGGTCTATCTAGAAAGGGGTCTGGTGAGGCATAAGATGGCGACTACATAGCCGAAGCCTTCGTGGCTTGGAAGATGCCGCCACAATTTGTCTGTCCCGCGCACCAGGAGAGCATGAAATGCCGCCCGCTAAAGCCAAAATCCGCCTGTGGGGACGCAACAACTCGATCAATGTTCAGAAGGTCATTTGGACGCTGGAGGAACTCAAGGTGCCTTATGAGCGTCGGGAGGCCGGCGGCACACACGGCGTAACGGACACTCCGGAATACAAGGCCCTCAATCCCAACCAGCTTGTGCCGGTCATCAAGGATGGTGACACCACTATCTGGGAATCGAACACCATCATTCGATATCTTTTTGCGACCTACGCGCCAGAAAGCGGGACCGGCCTGCACTACCCAAGCGATCCGCGGGTCCGGGCGATGGAGGAACAATGGATGGACTGGCAGGCGACTGATTTCTGGCCGGAAATGCGGCCGATTTTTCACTGACTGATCCGGAAAACGCCTGACTAGACGGATGAGATGAT
>JBCBUN010000269.1:0-3569 GCA_039818145.1 Pseudomonadota bacterium | reverse complement strand
GATAGGCATAGCCAACAGCAGGAGCGCACTTCAATGGACAGGTTCTGGAGAAAGTGTCACCAGACAACCCAAATGGCCAGAGGAACATCCGCATGCTGAGATTTTTCTTGCTGGCCATCGCCGCGTTACTTGCAATTTTGATTGGAGTTTTCTGGATGGTTTATGCCCCTCTGCCCGACAGTCCGGCGCGCCCTGCTGTTGGCTATGCCTATCAGACTGAAAGGGATGGGCGTGCGATTGAATACTTCGTCAATGGTGAGGGACCCGTTGTTGTTTTGATGGCCAGCGCCGGGCGCGAAGTGAGCGACTTCAATGAGCTGGTGGCAACTCTGGTGGCGAGTGGTTATCGGACCGTCGCCATTGAGGCCCCGGGCATTGGCGGGTCTGCCCTGCCGGACGGCCCCATGAGCCTGCGCGATCTTGCAACAGACATCGACACAGTTCTTGCCAAAGAAAACGTGACCGACCCGGTGGTTGTGATTGGTCATGCCTTTGGCAATCGTGTGGTGCGCGCCTTTGCCCATGATCACGCGGGGCGCGTGCGTGCAGCCATATTGATTGCCGCCGGTGGCCAGAAGCCTGTGCCCGTTGAGGCCAGCAAGGCCCTGAGAGCAGCATTTGATCCGACTGTTACTGCGGACGAGCGCGAAGAGAACATCCGCATGGCGTTTTTTGCGGGTGACAACCCCATCCCGGACTATTGGAAGGTCGGCTGGTACAGGCACACGGCCACATTGCAGGGCACGTCATGGCAACAGATGGGCGAAGAGCCGTGGCAGGCAGCAGGTGGTGTCCCCATTCTTGTGGTGCAGGCGGAAAGCGACACCGTTGCACCCAAGGAGGACGCCTCTGACGCTCTGGCAGAGGAGTTTGCTGGGCGCGTTGAAGTTGCGCTCATCGAAAACGCGGGACACGCGCTCCTTCCCGAACAGCCGGACGCGATAGCGCAAGCGATCCTGCGCTATCTCGACCAGCTGAACTAAGCCTGGCTACTCCGCAACATATTGCGGCCAGTTGCCTTTGATGTAGTCAACGAATGTGTTCGAAATGCCTTCGGCATTCAGATACTCGCGGCTTGCAGGCAAGGCAGCGGGCGTGAAGCTGCGGTTGGCTTCGTAGAGTTTCGGGAAGTCATGGTTCCACATGCCGGCGCGACCAAGCATCGCGTAGTCGTATCCCGCCGCCAGCACTTTTTCGGCGTCGGCCGGTGTTTCGAGGGCACCTGCTGCACCCAGTCGTGTGTTGCCGCGCTTGAGGGCTCCGAAGTGATCCAGCAAGGATTTTCCCTTGAAGTTTTCTTCTTCAGGCTCCTTGAAGCAATCCCACAATGACATATCGAGGAAGTCCACGCGTTCATCGTTCAGGATTTTTTCTGCAACGCCCAGAACTTCGCCGAGCTGCATGCCGAAACGCTCCGGGGACAGACGCACACCAAGCACAAAGTCCTTACGGCACCGGGCACGGACGCCTTCGATGATGTCAAACAGGATGCGGTAACGACCCTCAGTGTCGCCGCCATATTGGTCATCGCGCTTGTTGATAGAGGCGCTGAAATACTGGCACAGGATGTAACCATGTGCCCCATGCAACTCAACGCCATCAAAGCCTGCCGCCTCGGCGCGTTCCGCACCGCGGACAAAGTCCTCAATGAGTTGCTGCGTCTCAGCCAGTGACAGGCCGCGGGCGCCGGATCGCTCATTGTCAGATGGGCAGACAGGAGGACCGTCCAACAGGTCCTTTACCAGCGAGGACCGCATGCCTGCGTGATGCAGCTGCACCAGAGCCACACTGTCATGCGCCTTGATGCCGTCCGCCAGCCGCGTGAGGCCGGGAATGTGCTTGTCATCCCAAATGCCCAGCTGGCCGGGGAAGCCCTGACCGATGGCCTGCACATGCGAGGCGCACGTCATGGTGAGTCCAAAGCCGCCTTTGGCGCGCATGGTCAGCCATGTGTACTCGTCATCCGACAATGTGCCGTCAGCATGGCTCTGACAGTTGGTGAGGGGCGCAAGCATGAAACGGTTTTTCATGGTGGAACCGCTCGTGAATGAGAGCGGTGACAGCAGGTCTGTCATCTGGGCAGGCTCCGAATGGTGTGAAATTCAAATATAGATTTGACGCGCAGGGTGCGCATTCGCAGCGCTTGCGTCAAATCACCAGCGCAATAACCGGCGGGGACGGCCTTCATCCGCACCCGCCGGTTGGTCTGAGTCTGTCTGTGGCTCAGCTCGGAGCTTAGGCCTCGTCTGCCTCGAGCAATCCCATACGGAACACAATGCCAGCCACTGCAGCGCCGATAAGTGGTGCGACGATGAAAAGCCAGAGCTGGCTCATGGCCGCGCCACCGACGATGACCGCAGGACCAAAACTGCGTGCCGGGTTCACCGACACACCAGTAATCTGGATGCCGATGATGTGGATCACCGCAAGGGTGAGACCGATAGCAAGACCGGCCATGGCGGCAGGTGCGCCAGCCTGTGTGGCACCCAGGATCACAACCAGGAACAGGAAGGTGGCCACTATCTCAAAGATCAATGCCGCCTGCAGGGTGTATTCGCCCAGATAGCCAGCTCCCCAGCCATTTGCGCCCAGTCCATTGCCCGCCAGATCGTATGACGCTTTGCCTGATGCAATGAGGTAGAGCATGGCAGCACCCGCAAGGGCGCCTGCGAACTGCGCAATCCAGTACTGGATCATGTCACCAGCGGACATACGCCCGGCGACAAATGCGCCGAAGGATACAGCCGGGTTAACATGACAGCCCGATACCGGGCCGATGCCATAGGCCATGGCGACAATTGCCAGACCGAAGGCGAGTGATATGCCCAACTGGCCAACGGCATCTACTCCCACCGTTCCTGCCCCGGCCAGAACAGCTGCGCCGCAGCCAAACAAGACAAGGGTAAACGTGCCGATGAACTCGGCTATCATCTTTTTCATTGGTCCCTCCACGAGGCGTAATTGCCTCCGACTCAAGCTTGGGCCGAATCTGCGCTGTGAGGGAACCCGTTTCTTGCGCTGAGCTGTTTACGGCGTCGTTGTCACCTGTTCAGCCTGGCGCAAGACGCGCAAGAAATTACCGCTCCAGATCTTCTGGATATCATCTGCGGAGTAGCCTGCCTGCACCAAGGCAACGGTCACATTCAGCGCTTCGCTGGCGTCCGCGAAGCCCGCAATGCTGCTCCCGTGGTTGAAGTCATTGCCGATGCCCACATGCTCAATGCCGATGCGGTCGACGATGTAGTTGATGTGGGCAATCATGTCGGCAACGCTTCCCGTGCCGATGGTGGACCGCATCTTCATCAGGAAAGCGCGTTGGGCGTTTGAACCTTCAAGCTCCCAGTAGAGCTCGTAAGGGTAGGAATACTCGGCCGGCAATCCCGCTTCCAGACGGACGGCCTCCACCGCGGCCAGAGTGTCGGGATCCGACAGCTGCACCAGATATGCGCCAAAGGCGGCGACATGAATAACCCCGCCGGTTTCGCCGATGCGGTCAATTTCCTCATCGGACAGATTGCGCGTCACATTGGAAATAGCGCGTACGTTTGAGAGGCTGGCAATGACAGGTG
>JBCBUN010000268.1:0-3569 GCA_039818145.1 Pseudomonadota bacterium | reverse complement strand
ATTCGCTCGGCAGTTTCACACTTCCCGACTGTGCCCTTCATGCTCAAAGAGCTTCCGGCAATTGCCTGTGTACCAAGCGTGGCGGCCCGCTACTTTGCAGCGACCTTTGACCTTGAGTACAGCCAGCTTCCAATTGAATCACCAGCGTTCACACTTGGGCTGGCGTGGCACACCCGCCTCGACGCAGACCCTGCACAAACCTGGTTTCGCGGTCTGGTAATTGAATCGATCGACGAAGTCGTCAAGCAGAAGAATGCTGGCTAACTAAATAGCCGAGCCGTCTTCTTCGCCGCAGCCGACCATCTGGTCCATGGAGCGGGCGGGCTCGGGGCAGCCGGATTCACCAATGACCTTGGCAGGCACGCCTGCAACGGTGGTGTTGTTTGGCACGTCCTTGGTCACCACGGAGCCTGCAGCCACGCGCGAGCAATCGCCGACGTGGATGTTGCCGAGCACTTTGGCGCCGGCACCCAGCAATACGCCGCGGCCAATTTTCGGGTGACGATCACCATCTTCCTTGCCGGTACCGCCCAGCGTGACGGAGTGCAGCATGGACACGTCGTCACCGACGACCGCTGTCTCACCGATAACGATGGATGTGGCGTGATCCATCATCACACCACGGCCGATCTTGGCATTGGGGTGAATGTCCACCCCGTAGGCTTCAGAGATACGGCTTTGCAGGTGGTAAGCCATGGCCAGCCGGTCCTGCTCCCAGCACCAATGGGCCACGCGGTAGCACTGCAGTGCCTGGAAGCCTTTGAAGTAGAGCAGCGGCTGAAGGAAAAAGTCGCAGGCCGGGTCACGATCAACCACAGCCATAAGGTCAGCGCGCGCCATGTCGGCAATGTCGGGGCTGGCCTCATAGGCCTCATCAAAGACCTGCTGCAACAGCATGGCACCGGCCTGCTTGTTGCCCAGCTCTTCCGCCAGATGATAGGCGAGCGAACTTTCGAAATTGCGATGGTTCAGAATGGCCGCATGCAGATAGCTTGCAAGAATCGGCTCAGCCGTCGCAGACGCCTCTGCTTCCTGACGAATGCGCGCCCAGACCGGATCCACCTTGCTGAGGTGGCTTGCAGAAGTATCAACTGACTGGGACATGCGCCCCTCCCAAACCGTCAGCCCCGACGCGTACTTGCATCGGGTCTGATTTACTAATCCGCGAAATTACCACATATGGTGCCTTCAGCGAATTACAATTACCCACACAGTTTACGGATATCAAATCAAATGCCGATCACGCGCGCTGGCGACATTAACGTTTACTGGGAAGAGCACGGGCCGCAGGACGCCCCACCTGTCTTCTTCATCGGCGGCTCCGGCGGTGACCTACGCAAGAAACCCAACATCATGGATGGACCGCTCGCAAAATCTGCCCGCGTCCTCGCCTATGACCAGCGCGGCCTAGGCCAGACCGACAAGCCCGACGCCCCCTACTCCATGGCGCAATACGCAGACGACGCAGCCGCATTGATGGACGCCCGCGGCTGGAGCCAGGCGCATGTCATTGGCGTCTCCTTCGGAGGCATGGTCGCCCAGCATCTGGCACAACGACATCCCGACAAAATCGACAAGCTCGTGATGTGCTGCACCTCGCCCGGGGGTGACGGCGGCAGTTCCTATCCCCTGCACACGGTGGCGTCGATGGGCGAAGAGGAACGCATTCGCTTCATGGCCCCCATCTCGGACACGCGGAGCGATGAAGCCTGGCAAGCTGAAAACGCGGATCTGTTCGCCAGCCTGATCAAGATGCAGATTGACGGCGAAGCGCCTTATGCGGATGAACATCGCCGCAGCGAGGGAGCCCTGTGGCAGTTGGAAGCCCGCAAGGACCACGACGCCTGGGACGGTCTTGCAACCCAGCCCCACCCGACGCTGATCTGCGGCGGCAAGTATGACGGCATTGCCACGCCGGACACCCAGCAACGCATGGCCGAGCGCATTCCCAATGCGACCCTCAAGATGTATGAAGGCGGCCACCTGTTCCTGCTGCAGGACCGCGCAGCCTGGACGGACATCATGGCGTTTCTTGATCTGGATACTGACAAATGACCATCCGCACTGAAACCGAAGAGACCGTCGGCTGGATCATCATTGACCGTCCTGAGCAGAAGAACGCCCTGACCACCGCTATGTGGGATGAGATTCCCCGTGCGGTCGCAAAGCTGGATGCAGACGCCAGCGTGCGCGCCATCATATTGCGTGGCGCCGGGGACGATGCTTTCGCCGCCGGTGCAGACATTCGCGAACTGCATCAGATGGGCGATGACCCAAAGGCGCTGGGTGACTTTGAAGAGAAGTTTGAAGCAGCACAGGCAAGCCTGGAAGAATGCAGCAAGCCGGTGATCGCTGCCATTCAGGGACCCTGTATGGGTGGCGGGCTTGCCCTGGCGCTGGCCTGCGACATGCGCATGGCGTCGGTAGAGGCAACATTCGCTATTCCCGCCGCGCGCCTCGGGCTGGGCTACGCAGCTCCCGCAGTTGCCCGGCTCACCCGCGCCGTGGGAGCGACAAACGCATTTGAAATCCTCGCCACCGCACGGCGGTACGACTCCCTGAGCGCCCACCGCCTTGGACTGATCAACGACCGCCTGCCCGACTGGGACGTGTTTCGCCACGCCGAACAAGTGGCCACCCATATGGGCCGCAACGCACCCCTGACGCTGCATGCCGCCAAGGCAACCATCACCGCCCTCAACCGTCAGGATGGGTCTTTGCAGGCCGCCGAATATCTGATCATGCGATGTGGCAGCAGCGAAGATTTTGCCGAAGGCCGCAAGGCATTTACGGAAAGTCGCGAACCCAAGTTCCGTGGGAGCTAGGTGACTACCCGGACACAGGGCACGTCATGCCTTGCGGCGGTTGGGCAGCAACCCTGTCTGGCTCGAACTCGTCAACAAGACACCATCCTGCGAGAACATATGCTGTGAGCCGTGAACAGCGCCGCGCACAAAGCCGGCATACTGTGTAACGCAAAGAATCCACTCGGACGGCACCGTTGCATGCACCCGCAACGTATTGTCGAGGCTGGTGCCGCCTCGGGTGGCCGGATGCGCTCCGAGAAAGAAGTCTGACATAAGGGCAAGCAGCGGCGCACTTACCTGAGCATCAAACAGAGGCCGCATCCACATGCATTCGTATCCCCGATCATTGTCTTCCAAAGCCGTGCGCCGCTCGAACTGAGCCAGCAGATTGTCGGGACGGCCAAATGCATCATCCGCCTTAGGCGGGCATTTGTCCGGCGCAGGCACATCGGGCATCGACACGAAAACGTGGTCCAGGCCGTTCGGCCTCTCACCAAGCGCGCCGATGACACGCTGCAGAACCACATCGCCCTTAGAAAGGCTTGCCATCATCTGCAGTACGTTTCGTCCGCCCCCGACCGTCTCAAGGTCGATCTCAATCTCGTCATCGAGAAAACCGTGACTTAGAAACTGGATCGTCGCCCAGAGCAGCGGCTTTCCCGTCGTTCGCTCCAAAGCGTCTATGGCAGCGGCCATGGCCACGCCGCCCATAAAGAACTGATGATCGTCGGGGCCAACACAGGCCTGCGGAAGCGCCTTTAC
>JBCBUN010000267.1:0-3570 GCA_039818145.1 Pseudomonadota bacterium | reverse complement strand
GTTTCAGCCCGCGTGCCGCTTGCCCATTGTTGGACTACTCGAAGGGGACACCGCCATGTCATGTCAGCATCCAAAAGTAGACGAAAACTCTGTTGTTACGCTTGATACATCCATCAAGCCGATCCGCATGGACCGCCGTCAGATCATGATGGGCATTGCTGCAGGCTCAATCGTGGCCTTCACCGGCTGCGCCTACAACGAACAGCTGGGCCGTAACCAGCTGATGCTGGTAAGCGATGGCCAGATGGCGTCGCTGTCTTCACGCGCCTGGAGCGACATGAAGAAGAAGCAGAAGATTTCGCGCAATCCCAAATACAACAACCGGCTGCGCTCGGTCGGCAACAAGATTACCAAAGCCGCCAACATGCAGAACCTGAACTGGGAATATGTGGCGTTTGAATCCAAGCAGAAGAACGCCTTCGTGCTGCCCGGCGGCAAGGTCGGCTTTTACACCGGCATGATGGATTTCCTGGACAATGATGCGCAGCTCGCGGCCATCATGGGCCACGAAGTAGGTCACGTCCGCGCCCGCCACGGTGCTGAACGCTACAGTCAGGGCTTGGCCAGCCAGGTGGGCATGACCGCCGCACAGGTTGCCGTGGCAGCGTCAGACGTGAGCTATGGTGCGCCACTGGTGCAGGCACTTGGTCTGGGTCTCCAGTTCGGCGTCCTGCTGCCCTACTCCCGAAGCCACGAGCTCGAAGCAGATTCCATTGGCCTCACCTACATGACCAAGGCCGGTTACAACCCGCACCAGTCCGTTGCCCTGTGGCAGAAGATGGCCACCGATGGCGGCCGCCGTCCGCCTGAATTCATGTCCACGCATCCGGATCCGACAACACGCATCGCCGCATTGCGCCAGCAGATTGCGCAGATGGGGTATTAACCGCGAGCAGGCATCCGCCCTACATGTGCGCGACAACCAAAAGCAGCCTTGCCTGCCCGGTGCCTTCAATTCGCGGCGAGCGGTGCAACACGGGGGACGCCGATAGACTGCCGGGCAGAATTGCGGCCTCAAAGCGATCCGGCGCCAGGAATGGGCCTGCATACGTGTCGGGGTGTTCAGCCGCGTCCTTTGCGTGACTCGCAGGCACAACGCACGTCGATGGACCTCGATAGGTGCAGACCATTCTTGCGGCTGCCACATCAGCATGTATCCGGCAGCAGGCATTGTCATCAATCCGGTCAAGCCGCACACTGACCCGCTCAGCTCCTACCTGCCGCGCAAAGCCGTCAGCCAGCGACGCACAATCCTCAGATAACCAGCTCTGCCATCCGGAAGGTGGCGTTTTTGCTGCCGCCAGCAGCGCTGTGACACCAAGCGCCACATCACCGGGTGACGCGTCAAACCGGCCATCTGGAATATGTTTGGGATCAAGGTCGTCCAGCCACGCCGCCGCCTCAGACGGAACCGGCGCAGGTCGTGGCAGGCTTATCCATGGGGTGTCGTGGAGCGCGGTGACATCTGTATGTGCAGCTGCCGTTCCCATCACTCAGCGGCCTCGCCGCGCCGCCACGCAGGGAACGGGTCAGGCATCTTTGCCCACCTGGCAATTTCCAGTCCACCATTACGAGACAGCGGGACCAGGCAGGCATCCAGCTGGGCGCGAATTGTCGCCTCGTCGAAATCAGTGCCGATGAAGACGATCTCCTGGCGCCTGTCACCGAACTTCTCATCCCAGTTCTGATACAGGTGATCACGCCATTCCCGATGATCCGGCCACCGCTCCTTGGGGATAGCCGTCCACCAAAAACCAAGGGCCTCTGTGCGCACCAACGCACCTGCCTGAGACAGCTCACCGACCCATTCAGGCCGTGTGGCAAGCCAGAAATGTCCCTTGGTGCGGATAATCCCGGGCCATGATGAGTTGATGAAATTGTGAAACTTCGTGGGGTCGAACGGCGCACGGGCCCGATACACAAAGCTGGAGATGCCATATTCCTCGGTTTCGGGAACATGCTCTGAAAATCCGAACAGCTCCTTGAACCAAAGAGGATGTTCCTGGGCCTTGTCAAAATCAAAGCGCCCGGTGTCCAACACTCGATCCAACGGCGCCCTGGACTCAGTCGTTTCCAGAACGTCCGCATCCGGATTGAGACTACGAACGATCTTTCGTGCAGCATCCATCTGCTGCGATGTCGCCGCATCCGCCTTGTTGAGAAGGACGACATCAGCAAACTCGATCTGATCGACCAGAAGGTCGACAAGCGAGCGCGTGTCATCATCGCCCAAAGACTCTCCGCGGTCGCGCAGGAAGTCCTGCGAGGCATAGTCATTGAGCAGGCTGGCCGAGTCGACGACAGTCACCATCGTGTCGATCCGTGCCATGTCGGACAGGCTTTCACCGTCTTCATCACGGAAGTCGAAGGTGGCAGCAACCGGAAGGGGCTCTGAAATGCCTGTGGATTCGATGACCAGATGGTCGAACCTGCCCTCCTGAGCCAGCCGCCGCACTTCAAGAAGAAGGTCTTCGCGCAAGGTGCAGCAGATGCAGCCATTCGTCATCTCGACGAGGGTTTCATCTGTGCGGCTGAGACCGGCATCGCCTTCACGCACGAGGTCGGCATCAATGTTGACCTCGCTCATGTCATTTACAATGACAGCAACGCGGCGTCCCTCACGGTTATTGAGGATGTGGTTGAGGAGCGTTGTCTTTCCCGCCCCCAGAAAACCGGACAAAACAGTGACCGGAAGGCGGCCGTCAGACCCGACATGTGAGGATTCAAGAGTCATGGCGGCCACCTTCCAGGTCTTGGGGGTTTAGAACTTCAGCTCTGCATTGAGGGACAGTGCGAGGTCTCTGCTGCCGTTCTCCGTCAACCCCGGTAGTACGGCAAAGCGGGTTTCAAGGACGCGGCCTCGGCCCAGGTCTGCATCGTGGTAGATAGCCGGACCGAAATAGTGCGTCTGATCCTTGAGGTCGGGCGCATCACCAAAGGCCTCTTCAACATCACCATGTGCTTCAACGCCCAGCTTCCAGCTGTCAGCGATCGGTGTGTTTGCGCTCAGCGCATAGCCCAGCCCAGCGTCCTTACCGTCCTCAAACGGCACTTCGACGAAAAGGTTACCGATGATGGAGAAGGACCCGACGCCGAACTCTGCGATTGGTCCCAACGCAAGTGCACCCTTCTCAATGCCATCCTTGTTAGGCACTTCAAGAGCAGCGTAGAAGCCGACAACCGGGCCGCCATGCCCGTGGCCGTGATCGTGGTCGTGATCATGATCATGGCCACCGCCGCTTTCGCCGCCCTGCCAGAGAATGAAAATGTTTTCCCATTCAAAAGCTTCAAGCTCAGCGGTTTCGTCTTCCGGATTGGCAATCTCGAATGCAGCGACCGTCTTCCACCAGTCTGTCACGCCAACGCCTAGTGCAATCTCATGGACGGAACGTTCTTCGCCCGTTGGCAGATCCTCGGTGAACAATGTGTTGAGCGATTCAAACTCAAAACCACCTTCAACCACTTCCGGGTGAATGACTTCAAAAATGCCGCCGCTTGCCTGCGCCGGTGCGGCCAGCATGGCGCAACTCCCTGCCGCAAACACCGTTGCTGCCAGCCGTTTCAATACAT
>JBCBUN010000266.1:0-3610 GCA_039818145.1 Pseudomonadota bacterium | reverse complement strand
CACCCGCCGGTCCCATCTTCGCGTCAGGTTCTGCCGCCTGATCGAATGTGAAAGTCATGACGGACGCAATGTCGTCCTGCTCCATGACCGGGCCAAAGCCACCGCCGTGGATCTCAACAAGACGCCGGTCGTATTCAAGCTCCGGCGCGGTCGTGTCCAGCTGCTCAAGCGCGAGCTTTGCTGTTTGTTCCGTGCGTGGATAGCCCGAGCAGATTGCGCGGTCGAATGTGACATGCGCCAACGCCTGACCGGCCGCTTTAGCCTGAGCCTGGCCCAGTTCGGTAAGCGGCACCAGCGAGGTGTCACCGGTCTCCCGCACCTGACGAGAGAAATAGTTCACGTGGCCATGACGCATCAAATAGATGCGCCGCCGGCCCGTTGTGCCCGGCAATGCACTCATGCCGCTTACTCCAAACTGGGATAGATGTGGGGACCTAGATCGCTTCTTTGGTTTTCAGGCCCGCAATGTCGTCTGAGGAAAAGCCCCACGCAGCCAGGACCTCATCCGTGTTGCCTCCGGCTTCTGGCGGTGGGCCCTGAATTTCGGACGGTGTGCCAAAGAACCGGGGAGCCACGTTGGGCTGCGCGACACCATCAATTTCAACAACGGTTTTGCGCGCCGCGTTGTGGGGGTGATTGATCGTCTCACCAATGGTCAGGACCGGTGCAAAGCAGATGTCTGTACCTTCCATGATCTCGCACCATTCGTCCCGGGTTTTGGACTTCATGACGGTTGCAAGCTTTTCCTTGAGGTCCGGCCACTGGCCCTTGTCCATCTGGGCATCGAAGGCTGGATCATTGAGGCCCGCTTTCTCACGCAGCAGGGCATAGAATTGCGGCTCAATGGAGCCCAGCGAGACAAACTTGCCGTCTGAACACTCATAGGTGTCGTAGAAGTGTGCGCCGCCGTCCAGCATGTTGCGATAGCGGTCATCTTCCCACATGCCCGAAGCCATAAATCCGAAGAACATGGACATGAGCGACGTGGCACCATCTGTCATGGCCGTGTCCACGACTTGGCCCTTGCCAGTGGCGGTTGCGCTGTGAAGGGCAGCAAGCATGCCCATGGCGAGGTAGAGCGCCCCTCCGCCAAAGTCACCAACGAGGTTGAGTGGCGGAACAGGCTTGCCTTCCTTGGGGCCGATCGCATGAAGCGCACCGGTGAGAGAAATGTAGTTGATGTCATGGCCGGCGGCATGTGCCAGCGGGCCTTCCTGACCCCAGCCGGTCATGCGGCCATAGACGATTTTCGGGTTGCGGGCGAGAACCACATCCGGACCGAGGCCGAGACGTTCCATCACACCGGGACGGAAGCCTTCCTGCAGGATGTCCGCCTGCTCAACAAGTTTGAGAACGGTTTCGATGGCATCCGGGTTCTTGAGGTCCAGCGCAATGGATTTGCGACCGCGCGCGGTGACGTCGAACTTGGACCCGCCGCGGGATCCCTTGCGGTCAATGCGGATGACTTCTGCCCCCATGTCTGACAGCAGCATGGCGCAGAACGGCCCCGGGCCGATGCCTGCAAATTCCAGAACCTTGACGCCTGACAGCGGCCCTTTACCCATGACGGTCTCTCCCGATTGTGTTGATGCAAATAGCTTTGTTGCGTTCGGTTTTAGCCGCTTGGGAGAGGTCCAGCAAATGCTCATATGCGGCCAAGCGTGACCCTGCGTAAACCTGGTGGCACCCGGGGAAGACTGGCGCACAGCGGCCCCGCGCTCTATACCGCCGCTATGAGCGAACACCACTACACGGGCGCCATGCCGCCTGAAGACTTCAACATGGCGGCATTCTGTCTTGCGCCGGCACCGCATCGCGATCCCGCCAAGACTGCGCTGACAATTGAGCATGGTGAAGGACAACCGGACCGCTGGAGCTATGCCGCCCTTGACCAAGCGGTTCAGGGTATCGCTGCCGGACTTGGGGCACGGGGACTTTCAAAGGGAGACCGGGTGCTCATACGCATGGGCAACACACCGGAAGCCGCATTGATGTTTTTTGGCGCCATTGCCGGTGGCTTTGTGCCGGTGCCGACATCAGCTCAGTTGACCGCGCCTGAGGCAGCGTTCGTTCTGGAAAATTCAGGTGCGGTTCTGATCGCACTTTCACCCGACCTGCCAATAGACAGTGGCCAGACACCCACGCTGCTGCCGCCAGACATCGCAGCGCTCGCCCAAACACCCGGCGCCGGTTACGCGGACACGCACAAGGATGATCCTGCCTTTCTGGTGTACACGTCAGGCACCAGCGGTACACCAAAGGGTGTGTTGCATGCGCATCGAAGCGTCTGGGGCCGCAAGCCAATGGTCGAGGGGTGGTATGGGCTGACATCAGATGACGTGATGGTGCACGCAGGTGCCGTCAATTGGACATATACCCTGGGTGTTGGCCTGTCTGATCCCTGGGCCAATGGCGCAGCGACCGTTCTGTATAACGGCCCAAAGGACATCAATGTCTGGCCGCGCCTGATACGGGTACATGAAGGCACGCTTTTTGCGGCTGTCCCAAGTCTCTACCGACAGCTATTGCGTGACAGCGATATCAGCGATGGCATTCCGACGTTGCGCCATGGCCTCACGGCCGGTGAACCTCTGCCTGAGCCGGTAGCCGCCGATTGGGCCAGTACGACAGGCCTGCAGCTCTTTGAAGCGTTGGGGATGAGTGAATGCTCCACCTACATCTCGTCTGGTCCTGTAACTCTGCCGCGATCCGGATCGCCGGGACGGCCCCAGCCGGGGCGCTGCGTTGCCATTCTGCCAGCAGACGAGACGGCAGATGCGGCTCCTCTCCTTTCCGGTGAAACCGGATTGCTGGCAGTCCATAATACGGACCCGGCGCTTATGCTTGGCTATTGGAACCGCCCTGAAGAAGACGCGCAGGTATGGCGCGGTGACTGGTTCTGTGGCGGCGACCTCGCCCACATGGATGAGGATGGCTATGTGTGGTTTGAGGGCCGGGCTGATGACGTGATGAACGCCCAGGGCTATCGCGTGAGCCCGGCAGAAGTGGAGGCTGCACTTCTAAGCCACCATGGCGTCAACGAGGTGGCCGTGCGTGAAGTGCAGGTGTCGTCCGGCGTTCACCTGATAGCTGCGTTCGTGAAGCCGGACGGACCTACGCCAGACATCGCGGATTTGATGGCGCATGCCGCCAACAATCTGGCACCCTACAAGCGCCCAAGAGAGATCCGCTTTCTGGATGAGCTGCCCCGTACCGCCAATGGCAAACTGGCGCGGAAAAGACTTCCGGATCACATCTGACCGCAGCCGACTTACGCGGTGCCTTTCCTTTTCCATCGGGCAAGAGTGCCAGGACCTGGTCTTTGACTGAGGAACTCCCGTGGGATTGGTAGTCCGTCTTTTCCAAGGATTGCCTGCGGCGGGATTGGTTCGCCATCGCGGGTGTCAATGATTTCGAAGCTCGGTCCGTCTTCATGGACGGCCCAATTGTCGCCCCACTGAGACAAAGCGACGATGACCGGGAAAAGCGCCCTGCCCTTATCGGTCAGCTGGTACTCCAGGTACTTGCTGCCCTTGGCTGTGTGTTGCAAAGCGCGTTGGCGTTCCGGGTCGAGCATGGGAGGTGCGGTGGGGACGGGGACGGGGAATGC
>JBCBUN010000265.1:0-3630 GCA_039818145.1 Pseudomonadota bacterium | reverse complement strand
TCATGATGATCTTGTTTGTAGATCCAATTTGAGCCGTTTTTTGCGGCATGTATTTGGCGACGCGCTCGCGTCTCCAGTCCAGCGACATATAGCGATAGAGGTTAGCCGCCGGTGGTAGCGACAGCGCACGGTCCGCGCACATTATTGAGAAGCCTTCGGGAAGTGATGGCACAGTCCGGGTCAGCTGATGACCGGCTGCAGACTGTCGTGCGCCTGATTGCCTCCAATATGGTGGCCGAAGTGTGTTCCATCTACCTGCTGCAGCCTGACAACCGGTTGGAGCTGTTTGCGACGGAAGGGCTGCGTGCTGAAGCCGTGCACAATACCTTTCTGGCGCTTGGTGAAGGTCTGGTCGGTACGGTGGCGCAGACCGCGCGGCCTCTGGCCCTGTCTCATGCACAGCAACACCCCGCCTTTGCCCATCGCCCGGAGACGGGTGAAGACCCTTATCTTTCCTATCTCGGTGTACCGCTGTTGCGCTCCGGGCGTGTGCTTGGCGTGCTTGCGGTTCAGAACGCCACAACGCGGGCCTACAAACTCGAAGAAATGGAAGCGCTTGAAACCGTGGCCATGGTGCTGGCGGAGATGGTGGCGTCCGGTGAACTGGTCAATCTGGCGGCATTGCATCAAGCCGAGCTGGTTGATGACCGGGCCATGCATCATCACGGCGTTGCCTTTTCTGAAGGCATTGCTCTTGGCCATGCGGTGCTGCACCAACCAAGGTTTCACGTCACCAAGATCATTGCCGAGGATACCGGCGATGAGCTTGGCCGCATTGAAGAAGCAATCGGCCAGTTGCGGGCGCAGGTCGATGCCATGTTGTCGGGAGACAATCTGGGCCGGGCGGGTGAACATCGTGAAATCCTTGAAACATATCGCATGTTTGCCAACGACCGCGGGTGGCTCGCGCGTCTGCGTGAAGCGATTGAGAGTGGCTTGACGGCTGAAGCTGCTGTTGAGCGGGTGCAGAACGAAACCCGCGCACGGTTGATGCGGCAAACAGACCCCTATCTGCGTGAGCGGCTTCACGACCTTGATGATCTCGCCAACCGTTTGTTGAGCCATCTGGTTGGCGTGCCGTTGACTGCCGCCGGTGACGATCTGCCGACAGATGCCATCGTTGTCGCGCGCAATATGGGCCCGGCCGAACTGCTGGATTATGACAGCGACAAGCTGCGTGCCCTGGTGCTCGAAGAAGGGTCTGCCACGGCGCATGTGTCCATCGTTGCGCGGGCGCTTGGCATTCCGATGATCGGCCGTGTGGATGGCATCACGGATCTGCTGGAAGCAGGGGATGCTGTCATTGCTGATGGCGACACCGGCGAAGTCTACGCTCTGCCGTCCCCTGAAATTGTTGATTCATATTCTGAAAAAGCGCGTTTCAGGGCCAAGCGGCAGGCTCAGTTCCGTGAGTTGCGCGACAAGCCGGCGGTTACGAAAGACGGCATCGCCATATCGCTGACTGTCAATGCGGGCCTCATGGTCGACCTGCCCCATCTGCATGAAGCAGGTGCGGACGGCATCGGCCTGTTCAGAACGGAACTGCAGTTCCTTATTGCGTCCGCCATGCCCAAACTGTCCGAGCAGCGCGCGTTTTATACAGAAGTGCTGGATGAGGCAGGCGACAAGCCGGTGACATTCCGTACCCTCGACGTGGGCGGCGACAAGGTGCTGCCCTATCTGGCCCATGCCAAGGAGGAAAACCCGGCGCTTGGCTGGCGGGCGATCCGTATTGCACTCGATCGGCCAGGGCTGTTGCGATACCAGCTGCGGGCTTTGTTGCAGGCGGCAGCCGGGCGTGACCTGCGTTTGATGTTTCCCATGGTGGCGCAGGTCAGTGAGTTTCAGGCAGCGCGGGAGCTCCTGGACAAGGAGCTTGCGCGGCTGGTGCGGCTCGGCCAGCCCAGACCGTCCGACATCAAAGTAGGTTCGATGCTTGAAGTGCCGTCATTGGCCTGGCAGCTGGATGCCCTGCTGCCGCTGGTGGACTTTATTTCCATCGGCTCCAACGACCTGCTGCAGTTCTTCTTTGCAAGTGATCGGGGAAATCCCCGCGTCGGCGACCGGTATGACCTGCTAAGTCCCGCAGTTCTGTCGTTTTTGCAGCATGTTGTGGCCCAATGCCGGGCTCATGATGTGCCGGTGTCTCTATGCGGTGAGATGGCGGGTCGTCCGCTGGAGGCCATGGCGCTCGTCGCACTTGGCTTCGAAACGCTTTCCATTCCGCCTGCTGCGGTTGGACCGGTGAAGGCCATGATTTTGGAGCTGGACGCGGGCAAGCTTACTGACTTTATGAACGAGCGTCTCAACCTGCCGGACAGCAGCCTCCGCTCCCAGCTGGCCGAATTTGCCTCCGACAACAAGATTCCGCTCTAAACAGCCCTAAGCCATTGCAGTTACGGGTGGTTTTTTGTTTAGTAACCACCTTCTGACATTCTTGGTGGAAGATATCCACAGGCTGCGCGGTCTCATGGTTGTATTGGGATATGGATCGAAGCGCGCAGGCGGGGGACATATTTTGGTTTCGGCGACATGAGATGCCCTGATAGGGCACGGCATCCGGGCGCCAATGGGGACACGCAGGCCACAATTATGGGCAAAGTGACTAAACTCAATCTAGAAGATGCGTCGGTTCGCTCCACGCGACGGCTGCACCTGCGCGACATTCAGGACGACAATCCCGAACCACGCGGCACAACCGGTGCGCAGATGCATGCGGCCCGTCTTGCGTTGGGCGAGGACATTTCGGCCGTTGCCAGCCAGTTGCGCATCCGACGTGATCAGATTGAAGCGATTGAAGGCGGCGACTTTGATGCGCTGCCGGGCCGTGCGTACTCCATCGGCTTCGTTCGGACGTATGCGGAGTATCTTGGTCTCGATGAAGTTGAGATCGTGACGGCTTTCAAGGCCGAGTTTGATGCGGCAAAGACCTCTGGCCCCGCGCTGGTGTTTCCGGAAGCTGAGGAAGAATCGCGCATACCGCGCGGCGCATTCGTTGTAGTTGCCGTTCTTGCGCTGGCAGCGCTCTACGGTGTCTGGACACTGACGGTTTCAGCTGACCGTGTCGTTGAAGAGCGCACCACCGGTGTCCCAAGTATTGTTCCGGAAACGCGCGTTACGCCAGCCGTACGCCCGGCATCGCTGCCGCGTACTGCGATAGAACGCGGTTCAGCCACAGCAGGTGCCGCCGATACCGGTCTTGATGGCAATGAGCCTGCTGCTACAAGCGAGGCTGGCGCAGCAGCAAATGATACTGGCGATGTGTCTGGTGCTGCGGCATCGCAGGCTGACACTGCATCTGACGAATCCAATCGGACTGCTGAAGCGGTAACACCTGCTGAGACAGCTGCTGATGTTACTTCGGGCGCTACCGCCGACGATGCGTCAGGCGCAGCCGGGGAAGCGGCGACTGAAACCGCATCTGCGCCAGAGCCAACGGTTTCTCCTGCACCAGTAACCCCATCCGAAGACCAGGTCTCTCCGCTTGAAACCGGTGCTGAACGTGCCTGGGAAGGCTTCGTCTATGGTCAGCAGAACCATGACAGCCGCATTTTCATTCGCGCCAATGCGCAGACTTGGGTTCGGGTCGAAGACGGGGACGGCAATGTATTGCTGTCGCGTACTCTTCGG
>JBCBUN010000264.1:0-3636 GCA_039818145.1 Pseudomonadota bacterium | reverse complement strand
GTCGAAAGCGCTCGAAGCGGCCCTTGGCCAGATCGACCGCGCCTTTGGCAAGGGCTCCATCATGAAGCTTGGCAAGGAAGGCCAGGTTGTTGAGATTGAAGCTGTGTCCACAGGCTCGCTCGGGCTCGACGTGGCGCTGGGCATTGGGGGCCTGCCGCGTGGACGCATCATCGAAATTTACGGTCCTGAATCGTCGGGTAAAACGACGCTGGCGCTGCACACTGTGGCTGAAGCCCAAAAGAGCGGCGGCATTTGCGCCTTTGTAGATGCAGAACACGCACTGGACCCGGCCTATGCCAAGAAGCTGGGTGTGGATGTGGATGAACTCCTCATCTCGCAGCCGGACGAAGGCGAGCAGGCCCTTGAGATTGCAGACACGCTGGTGCGGTCCGGTGCCATTGATGTGCTGGTGATCGACTCAGTGGCGGCCCTGACGCCGCGGGCTGAGCTTGAAGGCGACATGGGCGACATGCAGCCGGGCATGCAGGCGCGCTTGATGTCCAAGGCCTTGCGCAAGCTCACGGGCTCGATCTCCAAATCCAACACCATGGTCATCTTCATCAACCAGATCCGGATGAAGATCGGTGTGATGTTCGGCAACCCTGAAACCACCACCGGCGGCAACGCGCTCAAGTTCTATTCCTCTGTGCGCCTTGATATCCGCCGGATCGGTGCCATCAAGGACCGGGACGAAGTGGTGGGCAACCAGACCCGTGTGAAGGTGGTGAAAAACAAGGTTGCACCGCCGTTCAGGCAGGTCGAGTTCGACATCATGTATGGCCAGGGCATCTCCAAGACCGGTGAATTGCTGGATCTGGGCGTCAAGGCGGACATTGTCGAGAAGTCCGGCTCCTGGTTCTCCTATGACAGCCAGCGCATTGGTCAGGGCCGGGAAAACGCCAAGAATTTCCTCAAGGAAAACCCCGATATTGCCGATGATATCGAGCGCCGCATCCGGGCGGATGCCGCCGGTGTCGTGGAGCTTGCGGGTGAAGAAAACGAGGCGGATCAGGACGATGCGACGGAAGAAGCCGTTTAGGTTTCCCGTCAGCGGGCATGCGATCTCGACCACGATGAGGTCGTGCCAGTCCAGATAGACATATGGCTGATATCAGTCATGAAGGGCGCATGGTACTTCCATGCGCCCTTTGTCTGTATAAGGGCCTATATAAAGGGTGAGGGACGCCCGCGAATCTGCGGGTTTCCTTCTGTTTCCCTATCCGCAGCTAACGAATAAGAGTGCAGGTTCAGGCTATGACGAGCGTCAATGAAGTCCGCCAGACGTTTATCGATTTCTTCGATGGCAAGGGGCATACACCGGTTGCCTCGGCACCACTGGTGCCGCGCAATGATCCGACACTGCTGTTCAACAATGCGGGCATGGTGCCGTTCAAGAACGTGTTCACGGGTGCTGAGAAACGCGACTATGTGCGCGCGGTTTCATCGCAAAAGTGCGTGCGTGCGGGCGGCAAGCACAATGACCTGGACAATGTGGGCTATACGGCGCGTCACCACACCTTCTTCGAGATGCTCGGCAACTTCTCCTTTGGGGACTACTTCAAGGAAGAAGCTATTGCCTATGCCTGGGAACTGCTCACCAAGGATTACGGTCTGCCCAAGGACAAACTGACAGTCACCGTTTATCACGAAGACGAAGATGCGCCGGTCCTGTGGAAGAAGATTGCGGGCCTGACGGACGACCGGATCATCAGCATCGCAACGGCGGACAATTACTGGTCCATGGGCGACACCGGCCCGTGTGGCCCGTGCTCTGAAATCTTCTATGACCATGGCGAACACGTGCCTGGCGGCCCTCCCGGCTCGCCCGACGAGGATGGTGACCGGTTCATCGAAATCTGGAACCTGGTCTTCATGCAGTTCGATCAACAGGCAGGCGGTGAAAAGATCGCCCTGCCCAAGCCATCGATTGACACCGGCATGGGGCTGGAGCGGATTGCCGCCGTCCTGCAGGGCAAGCACGACAATTACGACACGGACATGATGCGCGCGCTGATTGAAGCGTCTGCTGATGCATCCGGCGTGGCTGCGGATGGGGACCATGCGGTGAGTCACCGGGTGATTGCGGATCACCTGCGCGCGACAAGCTTCCTGATTGCCGACGGCGTGCTGCCGTCCAACGAAGGCCGCGGCTATGTACTGCGTCGGATCATGCGTCGGGCCATGCGCCACGCGCACATCATTGGAGCGAAAGATCCGCTGATGCACCGGCTGGTGCCGGCGCTTGTGACACAGATGGGACAGGCCTATCCGGAATTACAGCGCGCACAGGCGCTGGTGACGGAAACCCTCAAACTGGAAGAAGAACGTTTCCGAGTTACGCTTGATCGTGGCCTCAAGTTGCTGGACGACGAGGTGGCGCAGCTTGGCGACGCCAAGACACTCGCCGGTGAAGCCGCCTTCAAGCTCTATGACACCTATGGCTTTCCCCTCGATTTGACCCAGGACGCCCTGCGGACCAAGGGCATTGAGGTGGATACGGATGGCTTTGATGCGGCCATGGCGCGTCAGAAGGCGGAAGCGCGCGCGGCGTGGTCCGGCTCTGGTGACGCTGCCACCGAAGTCATCTGGCTCGAACTGCGTGACGAACATGGCGCGACTGAATTTCTTGGCTACGACACGGAAGTGGCGGAGGGCAAGATCGTTGCGCTGCTCAAGGATGGTGAACTGGTCGATACGCTGGCTGAAGGCGACGAAGGGTCGGTCATCGTCAACCAGACGCCATTCTACGCGGAGTCCGGCGGTCAGATGGGAGACACCGGCATCATGATTGGTGCCGAAGGCGTTGAATTTTGTGTGACGGATACGGTCAAGCGGGGCGGGGACCTGCACGTGCATGTGGGCAAGGTTGCCAAGGGTGACCTGACCACGGGCGGCATCGTCGAGCTTCGTGTTGATGGTGAACGCCGCTCGCGCCTGCGGGCAAATCACTCGGCAACGCACCTGTTGCATGAAGCACTGCGCCGCGTGCTTGGTGATCATGTAACCCAGAAGGGGTCTATGGTATCGCAGGACCGGCTACGCTTTGACATTTCGCATCCGCGTGCGATCACGGCGGAGGAACTCGCTGAAGTCGAAGTCATCGTCAATTCCGTAGTGCGCGACAACAGCGACGTCACAACCCGGTTGATGACACCGGACGAAGCCATTGAGGCCGGCGCGCTGGCGCTGTTTGGTGAAAAGTACGGCGATGAAGTCCGTGTGCTGAGCATGGGACATTCAGGGCCACAGGACCGGGCAGGGTTTTTCTCCACAGAGCTTTGCGGCGGCACCCATGTGCGTCGTCTGGGTGACATTGCGCTGGTCAAAATTCTGTCCGAGAGCGCCGTCTCTTCAGGTGTGCGCCGTATTGAAGCGCTTACCGGTGAAACCGCACGCCAGTATATGGCATCTCAGGAAGCCAAGGCTAAGGCTGCCGCGGACGCCCTCAAGACAAGCATTGACGATCTGCCCGGCCGCGTTGCGCAACTGGTGGAAGAGCGCAAGAAGCTGGAGCGTGAGCTTTCTGAAGCCCGCAAGCAAGCAGCCCTTGCCAGCGCAGGCGGCGGTGGTGGTGCTGCGGCTCCGGCTGTTCAGGAAGTTGCGGGCATCAAGGTCATGGCGCGTCGCCTGGATGGC
>JBCBUN010000263.1:0-3642 GCA_039818145.1 Pseudomonadota bacterium | reverse complement strand
CCAACATTGCGTCGGGCTTCGGCTTCCTGGATACGACCGCAGGCTTTGGCATTGTTCAGACGCTCATCGAATACACGGAGGAATCCAGCTACGGACGAGCGTTCTTTGTTGGCTTGCTCAACACATTGGTCGTTGCCATTTTTGGTATCCTGCTCGCCACCATCATCGGATTTTTGGTGGGCATCGGGTCTCTGTCACGCAACTGGCTCATCCGTCAGATTTGCGTCGCCTATGTGGAGGTGATGCGCAACATTCCGCTGCTGCTGCATCTGTTCTTCTGGTATTTCGGCGTCCTCAGAGCCGTGCCGGGCCCCCGCGAAAGCCTGACCTTTCTGGACAGCATCTTCGTGAACAACCGGGGCATCTATTTCCCCCGCCCAGAAGGGGGAGAGGGCTTTGGCCTCGTTCTCCTCCTGCTTTGCATCGGTATTGCAGCGTCGTTCTTCATGGCCCGTTGGGCAAACAAACGCCGCGAGCAGACGGGGCAACCCTTCCCAGTTCTCTACTGGTCGCTCGGTCTGATCATCGGCGTTCCGCTGGCGGTGTTTCTGCTGCTCGGTATGCCGCTCACATTCGACTACCCGGAGTTGCGCGGGTTCAACTTCCGTGGCGGCATCGTGATGATACCCGAGTTCATTTCGCTGGTGCTCGCGCTGTCGATCTATACCGCCGGCTTCATTGCCGAAAACGTGCGTTCAGGCATTCAGTCGGTCAGCAAGGGCCAGACCGAAGCAGCCTATGCGCTTGGCATCCAGCCCGGACCGACGATGCGCCTGGTCATTATTCCCCAGGCCATGCGGGTGATTATTCCGCCGCTGACGAGCCAGTATCTCAACCTCACCAAGAACTCGTCTCTGGCTGTTGCCATCGCCTATCCCGACCTCGTGTCGGTCTTTGCAGGCACAGTGCTGAACCAGACGGGGCAGGCCGTTGAAATCCTGTTCCTCACCATGTCGGTCTATCTGACGCTCTCAATCCTCACCAGCATTCTGATGAACTGGTATAATTCGCGTATTGCGCTGGTGGAGCGTTAGACCATGCCCGACGCACATCACATTGAAGCCATGCAGCCTTTTGTTCGCACACAGAACAAACCGGCGCTGCCGCCTCCTGGACGTACAACCGGCGTTATCGCGTGGATGCGGGCGAACCTGTTTTCGTCTGTCAGCAACACGCTGCTGACGTGTCTTGGCGCCTACCTGATTTACCTGATAGTCCCGACGGTGCTCGACTGGTCTCTATTCAGTGCGAATTTTACCGGGGACGGACGCGAAGCCTGCATTCGCGACGGGGCAGGTGCGTGTTGGCCCTTCATTGACGCCAAGATGGATCAGTTCATCTATGGCCGCTATCCGATAGAAGAACGCTGGCGCGTTGACTGGACTTTCTTCCTTGGCATCGCCGGCCTTATTCCGATGCTAATCCCATCGGTGCCATACAAGCTCTGGAACGCGATCTATCTGCTGGTGCCATACCCGATCATTGCCTTCCTGCTGCTGACTGGCGGCACGTTCGGCCTTGTGGAAGTCGAGACATCCTTCTGGGGCGGCATGCTGGTGACCCTGGTGGTCGCCATCACGGGTATTGTCGCATCGCTCCCACTGGGCATTTTGCTGGCCCTGGGCCGTCGATCCGAGATGCCGGTCATTCGCATGCTTTGTATCGGCTTTATCGAGATTTGGCGTGGCGTACCGCTCATCACGGTATTGTTCATGGCCAGCGTCATGCTGCCATTGTTCCTGCCTGAAGGTGTGACCTTCGACAAATTGCTGCGCTGCCTTGTGGCCGTTGCGCTGTTCTCATCTGCCTATATGGCTGAGGTGGTGCGTGGTGGATTGCAGGCCGTGCCGCGTGGCCAATATGAAGGGGCGCAGGCACTGGGCCTCAACTACTGGAAGATGATGGTCTTCATCATCCTGCCCCAGGCCCTCAAAACGGTGATCCCCGGCATCGTCAATTCCTTCATTGCGCTCTTCAAGGACACGACGCTGGTGCTAATTATCGGCCTGTTCGATTTTCTGGGCATCATCCAGCTCAACTTCACTGATCCTGAGTGGTCAACGCCGCAGACAGCCATTACCGGCTATGTGTTCGCGGCCATGATCTACTTCGTCATATGCTCCGGCATGTCGCAATATTCGCGCTACATGGAGCGCCGCCTAGATACGGGACACCGTAATGACTGACAGCCCAAAAACGGACGCACCGGTTCTGCCTGAAAAAGGCACCGCAGATTCCTCTCGCATGTCGGTCTCGTCCGACAAGGCGATTGAGATCAACGGCATGAACAAGTGGTATGGCGATTTCCACGTGCTGCGCGACATTGACCTCACGGTCCATCGTGGCGAGCGCATCGTCATCTGTGGGCCGTCGGGCTCGGGCAAATCCACACTGATCCGCTGCATCAATCGCCTTGAGCAGCACCAGAAGGGCAGCATTGTCGTTGATGGCATCGAGCTGACCGACGACCTCAAACGGGTTGATGAAATCCGTCGCGAAGTCGGCATGGTGTTTCAGCACTTCAATCTCTTCCCGCACATGACGGTGCTGGACAATTGTACGCTCGCTCCCATCTGGGTCCGCCGCATGCCGCGCAAGAAGGCCGAAGAGCAGGCCATGGAATACCTGGAGCGGGTGCAGATTCCAGAGCAGGCACTTAAATATCCAGGACAGTTGTCCGGCGGTCAGCAACAGCGTGTGGCCATTGCACGGTCGCTGTGCATGAACCCGCGCATCATGCTGTTTGATGAGCCGACGTCGGCGCTTGATCCGGAAATGATCAAGGAAGTGCTGGATGTAATGGTGTCGCTCGCTGAAGACGGCATGACCATGCTGGTGGTGACCCACGAAATGGGCTTTGCCCGGACCGTCGCCAACCGCATCATCTTCATGGATGAAGGTCAGATCGTTGAGATGAACGAGCCGGAGCAGTTCTTCTCAAATCCGCAAAGCGACCGGACCAAGCTGTTCCTCAGTCAGATTCTGCACTAGCGGTTTCTGGCAGGTAGCAGCACCCCTCCAGCGTCCACTCGGTGTTATCGCTGACAACGGACAGATCGGCAGAATAGGGGTATGTCCTGTCCGACATGCCGTCGGAACAGGCGCTGCGCCGAATGACAGCGTGGCCGACGTCCGCACCCTCCTTGGCAAGGTCAAACCACTGAATGTGAAACCGCGCAATGGCGGCCCTGATGGCGACCACGTCCAGAGGTCGCGGGCCGTCAATGGACAGGTTTGTGTAGATGGCTGTGTCAGCGGTTGGAAATGAAATGCCCCAGAAGGGTTCCGTGCCGCCGCATGTCAGGCCCACCGGCAGAGAGCTGTCCCCGAGCGTCTCCACGTCGACTTCCGCCAGATAACGCAACGCCACCCAGCCGTTGAACTCCCGATGCACGATCTGGCCCCAGCCATCTTTTGTCATCACCACCTCATGAGGTCCGGAGTCCGGCTGAAGCGTGCCAATGATCTGTGAGGAGGCAGAAGGCTCCATCCGTAAATTGAGCGTGTCGTCCTGTTCGACGCCAGTCACGCGATAATACTTGAAGCTGAAGTCAAACGGATCCTCATGGGGTGGTGATGACAAAAGATGGCTGGGGCCAGATCGTGCATCGGGAGTTCAACGGCTGGGTGGCGTTGCGTTAT